>CAZHIY010000062.1:0-10124 GCA_964533085.1 uncultured Thermoplasmatales archaeon
TATTTATGTTGGTTATTTAGCTAAAAAATCTGGGAATAATTCTCAGACAGGCTCTTTTATTTATTTTTAACCTATTTTTACTGAATATTACTTATTTATGAAAAATTAGATATTCTTTACCAGAACAAAGAATACCAAAGATATTTTGAGGTTTCTACCTTTATACCTCACATCCATAAGAAAAATAACACTGGCTTTATTAAGAATGAGAGGATATGAAACTGTAGGTTGAGGAAAAAATTAAATGAAAAAAAAAAGTTACTCCTGGATAGATGTTATCCCATCAACTTTCTCAAGTGTGCTTTTTATCTCACAATTGATCGTTGGTATTTATTTAGTATCTAATATTTCACAAATTGAAATATTAGCTTATGCCGCGGTTGGGCTTTATATTTTTTCAGGTTTAATTTTTGGAATGTTACCAATGATTGAATTCAGAAAAAAAGGTGAGGTAAAAAAAGGAAAAAGTTATATTCATACAACTAAACTTGTTGATACTGGCATATATTCTATTGTCCGCCATCCGCAGTATGTAACCTTTATACTGTGGGCAATTGCTGGTATGCTGCTTTTTCAGCAATGGATTATCATCATACTGGGTATTCCCATTATACCGTTGACATATATTGATCTAATTAGGGCAGATAAAGACTCGATTGAGAAGTTTGGAGATGATTACAAACAGTATATGAAAAAGGTGCCAAGAGCAAATTTTGTAATTGGCATTATACGACATCTACGATGTAGAAATAGAAAAAATCAAACTGGAAAATGAGGTTTAGAAAATGTCGTTTATTCCGGCTTTTGAAATAGGAATATGGAATGCTTGGATTTTTATCATTCCCTTTATAGTCTATTGGTTTGTTGGTATCAAGTTTCTGTTTTCTAAAAGGATGCCTAAAAGTCCTTCGTTAAAAAGAAAGAAAATTGAAATTATTTCAAATATATTGGTTATTGCTATGTTCGGTTCATTTATTTATAGTATTTTTGTTCCATTTAAACTTGGAACAATCTGGTTCATTATCGGATTACTTGTTTACATTATGGGCATAGTTTTGATAATTGTATCGATGATAGATTTTGCTACTACTCCATTGGATAAACCAGTTACAAAAGGCGTTTATCGTTTTTCGAGGAATCCTATGTTTATTGGTTGGTTTTTGCTATATTTTGGTATAGTTATTGCTTGTATTTCTTGGGTATATCTAGTATTAACAGTATTTTTTATCTTGACAATGCATTATTTATCCCCTTTTGAAGAAGCAATAACTTTAGGATACTATGGAAAGGCCTACAAGGAATACATGAAAAAGACACCAAGATGGATTGGATTGCCAAGATCTGGGGAAAAGTGATAAATTCAATCATTCTTACATCCAGCTGACAATCCTAGACATGAACTGGCTTGTATCAGTAATTCTGGTTTAAATCTCTTTTTTTGATTATAATGGTATGATTATGTAAAAATTCATGATTTTTCTCATGTTGAAAGGTTAGTTATCCAGAGGAAATGGTATAGAGCTCGAATTTAAATCAGTTAATATCATAAGAAACATGCTATGAACTCATCAGAAAAATACTCCTTTATATCGGTTAGTAGCAGGACAACCAAAACAACGATTTTCATGATATGCTTGACATTCTTTATATTCTATCCCACAAGGAGGTTCTTTTAGAGGTCTTTCGACCAGTTTTATAGGCATTATAAAATCCTTTATACTTGATATTATAATATTAAAGTCAGCACCTTGAACGTCATCATCTGGTCGTAAACGCTCATCAATAATAGATTCTAATGAAGCAAGATCCTCACCTGCAAATAACAACATTAAATTTTTTTCGCCAGATATAACAAAACCATTTAAAAAGAAGGGGCAATGGCGAAACATATTCAATATCTTTGTTGTATTTGTAGTTCTTACCTTAATCATTGCAACGTATATACCTACCTTGTTCAGATTTACACCAATAATTCGATCAATTATACCTTTTTCTTTCAATTTTTTTATACGAATAGCGACAGATGGTTGGGATAATTTAACTTTCTTTGCGATTTCTTCTTGTGAAACTTCCTGATTATCATGAAGTAAAGTTATTATTTTTCTATCTTTTTCATCTAATTCAATGCTCTTTCGAGTGATTTTATTACCTCTTTTTAAAAATTATCTAATATTGGAAATAAACAGCACCTTTATAAATTTTATTAATAATTATTGTAAAAAAATGTGTTTTTCTATATTTTTATTGTGGGAATGTTTATTAGTATAAAATCATACAGAGTATTATGGAAGTAGAGCCTCTAATAGCATTAGGATTAATGATAAGATTTTCCTCCTAAAAGCAGTTCATCTACTCCAAAAACTTATTTCCAGGCTCTACTCCTCCAAATCTAAAACTGAAATAATGTAGGACTATAATATGGATAAATATGAAAATCACATAGATAAAAGAATAAAAGAACTCCACGAAAGAATGCGAAAATTTAGAAATAAAAAAACTATCAAATTGAGGATAAAATGAAATGCCCAATAGTACTGATAACACGAGAACCTCAAGAATGTATTGAGAATAAATGTTATTTTTGGAATGAAAAAGAAAAAAAATGTAAATGGAGGTGATAAAATATGCCAGGTGGCGATGGAACTGGACCTATGGGTCGAGGACCGATGACTGGAAGAGCAGCAGGATTCTGTGCAGGATATCCTAATCCGGGATACACAACTCCAGTATATGGCCAAGGATTTGTTAGAGGCTGGGGTAGAGGTGCAGGACGTGGATTCCGGGGACGTGGTAGAAGATTTTGGTATAGGGAATATAGTGACGTACCTTTTAATCAATCAAGCACAGAAGATGAAAAATTTTATCTTGAAAATTTGGTTAAAAATTTAAAAGATGAACTCAAAGCTGTAAATGACAGACTCAACGATCTATCGAAAGAAAAAAAAGAGAACCCCTAATAAGCATAATGGGGAGACTTCTCTTTTTTCTCCTCTTTTATATGTCAATAATTTTGAGGTTATAAAAACTGGAATGATATTATGGTAGGAAAAGAATATAATGAGTTGAAAGTTGTTAATAATTTAAGAAAAATAAAATATAAAATATTTGTATTAAGTGGGAAAGGTGGCGTTGGAAAAAGTACAGTTTCTTCAAATCTTGCATTAGCTTTATCTGAAAAAGGTTATGATGTTGGATTATTGGATAGCGATCTTCATGGTCCAAGTATACCAAAGATGCTTGGTGTTGAGGATAAAAGACCTGAACCAACTAAGACAGGTTTTAATCCTGTTTCTTTATCACCTCATTTAAAGATCATGTCTATTGGATTTCTTCTAAAGGACAGAGATTCTCCAGTAATTTGGCGTGGGCCATTGAAAATGGGAGCGATAAAACAGTTTATCGGCGATTGTAATTGGGGAAAACTTGACTTTTTAATTGTAGATCTTCCTCCTGGTACTGGTGATGAGCCCTTAAGTATTGCTCAGATTATACCAAATAGTAATGGTGCAATTATTGTTACTACCCCACAGGATGTTGCATTGGTTAGTGTGCGTAAGTCTATCAATTTTGTCAAGAAAATGAATATGCCCATTGTTGGTATTATAGAAAATATGAGCGTTTTTAAATGTCCACACTGTGGTAAATCAGTTGAAATATTCAAAACAGGTGGAGGTTTAAAGGCATCAAAAGATTTCAATGTACCATTTTTAGGTAAGATTCCACTGGATCCACAAATAGTAATAGCTGGTGATTCAGGAGAACCATTTGTCGTTAAAAATAAAGGTTCTGATGCGGCTAAAGCTTTTATAGAAATTGTTGGGAATATTGAAAATATTGTAAATAAAAAAGAGGTGAAATAAAATGCCAAGATTAAGTGGTGGAGGTTTTGGTAGAGGTGGACGTAGAGGACTTGGTGGCGGGTTCGCCCGTGGTCCTGGGGGTGATTGTGTTTGTCCAAGTTGTAGCTATCGGGAATCTCATCAACTTGGGGTTCCTTGTTATAATAAAAAATGTCCAAAGTGTAAAGCACCTATGATAAGAGGATAGGACGTGAAAAATATGAAAATTTCAAGTGAAAAAAGAGAATTAGCTGATATTGAGAAGATAAAAAAATTTCTTGATGGATTAGGATTTGTTTGTAATAGTTATCCATCAGCTCAAAATCATATATATTCCAAAAACAGGGATATAGTTATAGTAAGAAATAGTAAAAAGGATTAAAGCAAGGTGGAAATAAATGAAGAGAACAGATATAGTAATAATAGGGGGTAGTGCAGCAGGTATTCCAGCAGCTATAACATGTCGTAGACATTACCCAGAGAAAAAAGTGGTATTGATAAGAAAAGAGAAGCAGGTGCAGATACCATGTGGTATTCCATATATCTATGGAACAGTTCATTCACCAGATAACAATATGATATCAGATAAGTTAATCACAGGTAATGGAATTGAACTCTTTGTCAATGGTGTAAAGAAAATTGATCCTGAGAAAAAAAATGTAATTACGGAAGAAGGGGAGACTATTGCTTACGATAGACTTGTTTTAGCAACAGGATCTGTACCTATGGAACTTTCTATAAAAGGTTTAGACAAAGAAAACGTGTACATGATAAAAAAGGATAGTATATATCTTAAAGGACTTTTGCAGAAAGTTAACAATGCTAGAGATATTGTGATTTTAGGTGGGGGTTTTATTGGTGTTGAATTTGCTGATGAATTTAAAAAGAATAGAGATGTAAATGTAACTATTGTTGAGTTACTTCCTCATTGTTTAATGTTGGCTTTTGAAGAAGAGTTTTGTCAGGAGGCAGAGCAAGCTCTTGATGAAAGAGGAATAAATGTTATTACCGGTGTCAAACTGGAAGAAGTTTTAGGAGATAAACAAGTAGCCGGTGTGAGACTTTCAGATGGAAGAGAGATTAAGGCAGATCTCCTTATTGCTGCTGTTGGAGTAAAGCCAAATGTAGCATTGGCGAAAAGCGCAGGACTTAAGGTAGACCCTGGTGGCATTGTTGTAAATTCTGGAATGATGACTTCTGATGAAAATATTTTTGCATGTGGAGATTGTACAAGTAAGAAGTCGTTTTTCACAGATAATACATCTGGTCTTAAGCTAGCATCAATTGCAGCTATGGAGGCTAGAATAGCAGGTGCTAATCTGTTTGGTAAAAGACGTCAAAATTCTGGTGTTGTAGGTGTTTTCTCTACTGTTGTTGGAGATAAGACTTTTGCAATGGCTGGTCTCAGTGAGAAAATTGCAAAAGAAAGCGGTTATGATATCGTTGTGGGTCATGCAGAATCACCAAATAGACATCCTGGTGGAATGCCCGGGGTAACTAATATGAAAGTGAAACTTGTTTTTAACAAAATGACAGGAGAATTAATCGGCGGTCAAGTTAGAGGTGGACATAGCGCAGGTGAGTTAATCAATACAGTTAGTGCATGTATTCAGAAAAGGATGACTGCTGATGACATCGCTACATTCCAACTTGGTACACATCCTGCAGTTACAGCATCTCCAATTGCATATCAGCTGGTGAACGCAGCAGAAATTGCATTAACGAATATGAGGTGCTGATATGAAGATAGCAGTTACATCAAGGTCTAATAATTTAGAATCTGAAATAGATCCTCGATTTGGAAGATGCAGCTTCTTTCTAATTATTGATACTGATACAATGGATTTTAAGTCAATTTCAAATGAAAGTGCTATGTCTTCTGGTGGTGCAGGAATACAGGCAGCACAAACCATTGCGAAAGTAGGGGCTGAGGTAGTGATAACTGGAAATATTGGGCCAAATGCATTTCAAACATTATCTGCAGCTGGAATAAAGGTATATACAGGAGCTAATGGAACAATAAAAGAAGTAATTGAGAAATATAATAAAGGAGAATTAAAGAAAACAGAATCTGCCAGTGTTAATAGTCATTTTGGAATGAAGGCTAAAGGTAGAGGTTTTGGAAGAGGGTGAGATATATGAAGATATGTATTCCTACTATTGGAGAAAATGGATTAAACAATCATGTTGGAGAACATTTTGGAAGAGTACCAACATATACAATAGTTGATCTTGATACAAATGAGGTAAAAGTAATTCCAAATACCAGCGAGCATATGGGTGGACAAGGCTACCCTCCAGAGATAATGGTCAAAGAAGGAGTCAATGTCATGGTCTGCCGTGGACTTGGAAGACGCGCTATAACGATGTTTGAAGAAATGGGCATTGAAGTTTATATTGGTGCTTTTGGAACAGTAAAAGATGCAATTGAAGATTTTAAACAAGGACGACTTCAGAAAGCTGGGATGTCTGATGCCTGTGGTCAACATGCTTTTAGAGATCAACATCATAATGAACATCAATCAGGTCATTGTCATTAGGTGATAATTCCAAATGACAATCTATGAATTTGAAAATAAAAAACCAAGCATTGGAAAAGGCACATTTATTTATAAATCTGCGGACATAATTGGCGATGTAGTTATAGGTAAAAATTGTTATATTGGACCTGGAGCTAGAATCAGGGGAGACTATGGTTCTATAAGTATAGGAGACCGCACTGCAATTGAGGAGAATGTTGTTATTCATGCAAGACCAAGCGATATAACAGATATTGGGAATAATGTAACAATAGGTCATGCTTCGATAATTCATAATGCAACCATACATGACTGGGCAGTAATTGGTATGGGTGCTATTGTGAGTGATTGGGCAGAGATTGGAGACTGGGCTGTGATTGCAGAAGGTGCTGTTGTGAAGAACAAACAAAAGATTCAGAATAAATCAATTGCTGTTGGTATACCTGCAAAAGTTGTATCAAAGATTTCTTTGGAATATGAAAAACAGTGGACTGAATATAAGGAAATATATGCGGATCTTGCTAGAAAGAGGCTCCCTAATCATCTTAAAAAGATTGAATAGTTGGAGATGAAAAAGATAATGAAAATCGCAATTGCAAGTGGAAAAGGTGGAACAGGAAAGACAACGGTTGCTACGAATTTGGCTTTGAGTATAGGGAATTGTCAGTTTATTGACTGTGATGTTGAAGAACCAAATGCCAATATTTTTCTAAAAGCAAAAATTGATGATTCTGAAAATATTTCAGTTAGTGTTCCAAAGATTGACAAGACGAAATGCAACTATTGCGGCAAATGTTCTGAGTTCTGTGCTTATAATGCACTTGCTGTAGTTCCATCTGATGTTCTTGTTTTTCCAGAGTTATGTCATTCATGTGGCGGATGTGAGCTTGTTTGCCCAAAAGATGCAGTCAATTGGAATGAGCGAGTTGTGGGAATGATTGAGCACGGGCGGGCTAATGGAATCGATTTTTATCATGGTTTATTAAATATTGGAGAAATGCAGGCTATTCCTGTGATTAAGGCTTTGAAAAGAAAAGTAGATAGAAGTAAGAACGTTATTATCGATGTTTCTCCAGGTACTTCGTGCCCGGTTATAGAATCAATAGGTGGTTCAGATTATTGTATTCTTGTTACTGAACCTACACCTTTTGGTCTTTATGATCTTAAACTTGCTATTGAAGTAGTTAGGCATATGAATATTCCATTTGGAGTTATTATTAATCGTGATGGTATTGGTGATAAAAAAGTAGAGGCTTATTGTCAGTATGAAAATATCTCTATTCTATTAAAAATTCCAGAAAAAAGAAAGATTGCCCATCTTTATTCAAAAGGAATTGCCTTAATAAATAAGAGTTATGAATGGCGTGAGATGTTTGGACTAGTTTTTAATCGAATAAAAGAAGAGGTTAAGGAATGAAACAGCTCACTGTAATCAGTGGTAAAGGCGGCACAGGAAAGACATCAATTACCGCAGCTTTTGCTTCTCTTGCTAAGAATGCTGTTTTTGCTGATTGTGATGTGGATGCTGCTGATTTGCATCTTATCCTCAAACCCAACGTAAAAAAAACAATAGGTTTCCAAGGGCTTAAAATCGCTTCAGTAAATAAAGAGATATGTAATGAGTGTAAGAAATGTTATGAGCATTGTAGATTTGATGCTATAGATGAGGACATAAATATTATTAAAGAATCCTGTGAGGGCTGTGGAGTATGTGAATATGTTTGTCCTGAAAATGCTATTAGTATGGTTGATAGAGATTCCGGGTTTTCCTATATTTCTGAGACGCGTTTTGGGCCAATGG
Organism: uncultured Thermoplasmatales archaeon; assembly: GCA_964533085.1. Classification (GTDB taxonomy): domain Archaea; phylum Thermoplasmatota; class E2; order DHVEG-1; family DHVEG-1; genus SG8-52-3. Next base: position 8,160 of record CAZHIY010000062.1, read on the forward strand.
CTCATGCGATGTTAAAAACCGCAGAAGAAGCATCTGGTAAACTGGTTACTGTTGTAAGAAACAATGCAAAAACACTTGCTGAGGAGAAAAAGAAAGGTTTAATTGTTATTGATGGTCCCCCTGGTATTGGTTGCCCTGTTATTGCTTCAATATCTGGTGTTGATCTTGTATTAATTGTTACTGAACCAACGCTTTCCGCTATCCATGACCTAGAACGGATACTTGGTGTTGCATATCATTTCAATATTCCTGCTGTGGTTTGTATTAATAAGTATGATATCAACTTGAATAATACAGAAAAAATTGAGCAGTATTGTAAAAGTTATAATATAGATGTTGTTGGAAAACTCCCCTATGATACAGTTGTAACTGAGGCTATGATTCAACAGAAAAATGTTATCGAATATTCAAATAGTAATTTTTCTCATATGATTATTGACATGTGGAATACTTTAGAAGCGAGATTAAAAAATGACTGATGACGATCTTGAAAAGCTTTTAGAAGAGCTTCAGAAAAAAATCGAATATGATGAAGAAGAAACATATTCTGAGATAGTAATTCGTGAATACAGGAATCCAAGTAATTTTGGGGTTTTAGAGAATCCAGATGCAGTTGGGGAGATAAAAGGACCTTGTGGAGACACAATGAAAATAACTATGAAAATTAAGAATAGTAAAATAATTAAAGCGCGGTTCTGGACAGATGGCTGTGGTGCAACAATTGCTTGTGGTAGCATTTTGACAAAGATAGTTAAGGGTAAAGCTCTCAAAGAAGCAAATGATATTTCTAATTTGCAACTTCTAGAGGCTTTAGCAGGTCTTCCAATAGAACACCATCATTGTACTATTCTTGCTATTAACACATTACAGAAAGCTATTAAAAATTATAATAAAAATGAAAAGAGTGATTTTTCTGTTAAAAAATGAGATGAAATCAAAGAGGTGATATATTTAGGATGGAAACAAAATATTTGAAAGATTGGGAAAATGATATGAACAGATGTATAAGATGCGCGTACTGTTCTGAAGGTTGCCCCGTATTCAAAGATCTAAGATGGGAGCCAGATGGCGCACGGGGTAAGGTTATCCTCTCGTATGGGCTTTTTTCTGGGCAACTTAAACCTTCTCAATATATTGCAGATAAAATATATCAATGTACATACTGTAAGGATTGTATTGAAAAATGTTCAGCTAGCGTTTCAATTCCAGATATTTTAACAGCTGCTAGAGCAGATCTTGTAAATGCAGGATTTGAGTATGAATCTCATAAAACTCTTCTGAACAAGATTAAGCAGACCGGTAATATTTTTGGTAAAGAACTTCAACCCCCAAACCAGAACGGTGAAACGCCTGTACTGCTTGGATGTCGTTTTCTTGAAAGAACAGATGATGCAAAAAAATATCTTGATATTCTAAAAAAAATTGGTATTACCCCAAAAGTAGTAAATGAAACTTGTTGCGGTATGCCATTTGCAGTATTAGGTTATAAAGATGATCTTGCTAAGCATAAAGAGGAGTTTAAAAAGCTTTTTCCACATAAAGAATTTATTTGCCTTTGTACAACCTGTGCGTTTTTTATAAAAAAAGCTTACCCTGATCTCAAACCTAAATATGTAATTGATGTAATCGCAGAAAAGCTTCCTCATTATGAATCAAAGAATTTAGGATTAGAAGTTACTTACCATGATCCATGTAATGTATCAAGAGGTATGGGTATGGTTAATGAGCCAAGGGAAATACTAAAACAAATTGGAGTAGAAGTATTAGAAATGGAAACCAATGGTAAACAGGCGGAATGCTGTGGTGGAGGCGGAGGTGTACTTGTCACTGATAAATCACTTGCTGAAAGATTAGCAGATAAACGCATGAGACAAGCCTTGGAAACAGGAGCAAAAACATTGGTAACACTATGCCCAACCTGTGAAATCAACATTAGGAACGCATCAAACAGGAATGGAGGAAAAT
>CAZHIY010000063.1:0-3420 GCA_964533085.1 uncultured Thermoplasmatales archaeon
GAAGGCAGCTCTGCGTCAGCGTCCTGAGTATATTCTTGTAGGTGAGATTCGTGGTCGTGAGGCATATGTTTTATTTCAGGCTATGGCAACAGGCCATGCTACTTATTCTACTGTTCATGCAGATTCTGCTCAATCGCTTATTCATAGGCTTGAAGGTAAACCCATTAATATTCCTAGAGTTATGTTACAATCTTTAGATGTCGTTTGTCTCCAGGTAATAACTCGTGTTAAGAATATGAGGGCGAGAAGATGTAAGCAGATTATTGAAATTATTGATATTGATCCTACTACAAAGGAGATTTTAACTAATGAGGTTTTCCGCTGGGATCCAGTGGAAGATAGATTCATTTACTCGGGAAAAAGCTACGTTTTGGAACGTGTTAGAGGTGAAAAAGATTTAACACGTGAAGAAATGACAAAGGAGATCAATAGACGACGAAAAATTGTGGAATGGATGAATAAAAATAATATTAGAGAATTTAAAGGTGTTGCAAAATTAGTTTCCCAATATTCTGAAAACCCTAATGAAGTTATGAAAAAAATTGAAAAGGATGCTAAAAAATAATGCAAAAAAAGATAGCAATTTGTCCTGGATGTCATACAAAAATTCCCACTAATGGCAAACCAGGTCAGAAAATTAAAATCCAATGCCCCAATTGTCGTAGAAAAGGAACTATTGTTTTTAAGGCAGATTTGCAAGAACTGGATTTTTATCCATTAAACGAACCATTTGCTCATGCAAAGATATTAAAAAATAAAGAAACACTAGAGAAAGCTTATAAGATAATTGAACCCTATCTTTCTGAGGAGGAACAGAAAGTTCTAAACTTTTTATGGGAGACTTTATTGAAAACTTTTAACCTGAGACTAGATGAAATTGATAATAGTAAAATTGAAAATTATCTAGTTAAACAAACAGAACAAGTAATTGATAATTATGATATCAAGGTTGATGATCTTTCAAAGCAAAAAATTTATTATTATATTAAAAGAGAATCTTTGGGTTATGGTAAAATAGATGCATTAATGAGAGACCCTCATATAGAGGATATATCTTGCGATGGCTCTGAAGAACCGATATTTATTTATCATAGGAAATATGGGTCTCTTAAAAGTAATGTACAATTTAATGATGAGGAGGAACTTTCCTTTTTTGTTGTACGTCTGGCTCAGAAATGTGGAAAACATATCAGTATCGCTGAACCTATTCTTGATGCAACAATGCCTGATGGTTCCAGAATCCAGATGACATTGAGTACTGAGGTTACTACTAAGGGGTCAACCTTCACGATTAGAAAGTTTCGTGCAGATCCATTTACACCTCCTGATTTAATTGCTCTAAACACTGCTTCTGCTGAAATCTTGGCTTACTTTTGGATGGCTGTAGAAAATGGGGTTAACGCCTTGATTGCTGGTGGCACTGCTTCTGGTAAAACTACAATTCTTAATGCTTTATCATTATTTATTCCTCGAGAAGCAAAAATTGTTTCTATTGAGGAGACAAGAGAGATAAATCTACCTCATCCAAATTGGATTCCGGGGGTTGCTAGATCTGGATTTGGGGAAGTAGTTGCAGATAAGGTTATTGGTGAAATTGATCTTTATGATTTAATGAAGGCAGCTCTGCGTCAGCGTCCTGAGTATATTCTTGTAGGTGAGATTCGTGGTAAAGAAGCTTATGTGTTATTCCAGGCTATGGCAACTGGCCATACTACTTATTCTACTGTTCATGCTGACTCTGCTAAATCTTTAATTCATAGGCTTGAGGGTAAACCAATTGAGATTCCAAGGATTATGCTTCAGTCATTAGATGTAGTTTCCATTCACATTACAACCCGTGTTAAGGGTCGTCGTGTTAGGCGATGTAAGCAGGTAATAGAAATTATTGATATTGATCCCACAACAAAGGAGATTTTAACAAATGAGGTTTTCCGTTGGGATCCTGTTGAGGATAAATTTCTGTATACTGGTAAAAGCTATGTTTTGGAAGGTATCAGAGCTCGTTGGGACTTATCAAAAGAACAAATTACTAATGAAGTTAGACAAAGAACAGAAATATTGAAATGGATGGATGATAATGATGTTAGAGTTTTCAGAGAGGTCGCAAAAGCTATCTCAGGATATACTGAAAATCCCGAAGAATTTTTAAAGAAAATGAGAGGATTAAGTAAAGATGTAAAGAAAGATGAAGATAAAGAGAAAGTTAAAGATAAAAGGAATGATAAAAAGGGGGACAAATCAGATAAAGAAAAAGAAATTGTTCAATCTCCAGAAAAAATAGATGAAAAAAAGAAAGAGAAAAATGAAGCATCAGATGATACAGATAGTTATTCTGAGATTTTTAAGGATTTAAAAACAATCGATGAAGTGACAGCAAAATTACTCTACGATAATGATATAAAGTCTATTAATGATTTAAAAATATTGTCTTATAAGGATTTAACTAATATTGCGGGGATAAAAAGAAAAGAAGCAAAAAAGATAATAAAAGAATTAGAGAAGAATGTAAAAATTTAATTGCATATAATATAATGGTGAGATGGGATGCCACTAAATAATTATCAAAAGATGTGCTACAAGTGGTTTGGGAGAACTGCTGAAGGATCAGCTTCTGAAAAGTTAAAAGATGATCTTGAAAAAGCACATATGGAAATTCGTGCTGGTGCATATATCTCATATACTTGGTTCAACACTATTTTAGCTGCTGGCATTTCTACTATTATTTATTTAACTCTAGTAATTTTTTTATCTCTTGATATTACGTTGATACTTTTATTTGCTATTCTTCCAATTCTTACAACTGTGGTCGTATATTTTGCCTTATTATCGGTGCCTGGAAGCAAAGCAAAATCTCGGGGGAAAAAAATTGAATTGCATTTACCATATGCCCTGAATTTTATTTCTGCAATGTCATCTGCTGGTATTACACCAACTGAAATTTTCAAAAGTCTATCTAAACAAAAGATTTATGGTGAAATTCAAGAGGAAGCATTATGGATCTATCGTGATATTGGTCTATTGGGAAGGGATGTAATTACAGCAATTAAGGCAAATATTCGTAGAACTCCTTCTGATAAATTTAAAGAGTTTTTACAAGGGGCTATTGTTACTGTTCAGTCTGGAGGTGCTCTCAAACGTTATTTTATGGCAAAAGCTGATCAATATACAAGAGAGAACCGTGTTGCTCAGAAACAACTGATTGAAAGTTTAGGTATTATGGCAGAAGCCTATGTTACAACTGCTGTTGCTGGAATACTTTTGATAATAATTATCATACCTCTTTTGATGATTATTTCAAGTGCTCCAAAAAGTGAACTTATGTTCATGTATGTTATCGTTTTTTTCATCTGCCCTATGATTCATTCTGCATTTGCTGTGGTTCTTTCAGGAATGTCATCTAGGGGGTGATAATATTAAAGA
>CAZHIY010000063.1:3430-9990 GCA_964533085.1 uncultured Thermoplasmatales archaeon
TTTCCGGGTCTTCCGTCCGTAAGTATGCCGGCGTGAATTTTAAAAACAAGACTTACGGGCCATATATAAACGGAAGCGTTGAACTTCCCATCTTTGAGAGGAATCAGGGGCCTATAAAAGAAACCGCATCAAAAATCAAGTTTTATAAAACGTCTATCAATGACTGGGCAGCTAACACGATTAATTGTTTATGTTGCTTCAATAGTTCCAACTATAATATGTATTGTTTTTGCCTTACTTTCATTAATTGGAATAATTAAGCCTTTACGGATATCTTCAGGAGATGGAGCGATATTAATTGGAACACCTATTGATTTCATAATTATTGCATTACTGGTTTTCAGTGGAGTTTATGGAATGTATGAATTTTCACGCTTAAGAAGAGTTCGTAAAATTGATAACCGTTTTCCTGATTTTATCAGGGATCTAGCTGAGTCAAGACGTGCAGGAATGACTTTTACAAAAGCAATTATGTACTCAGCTAAAGGAGATTATGGTGTTCTAACTCCTGAAATTCAAAAAATTGCAAGACAGATCTCATGGGGTAGTAGTGTTGAAAATGCTCTTAAATCATTTGCAGGAAGAGTAAATACTAAGCTTATCAGAAGAACTATTTCCCTTATTATTGAAGCTAGTAGAAGTGGAGGTAATGTTGCAGATGTGCTTGATGCTGCAACAAAGGATGCAAGAGAACTTAAATTACTAGAGTTGGAAAGAAGAGCAGGGATGCTTTCTTATGTTGCAGTAATCTATGTTGGTATGGGCGTATTCTTACTCATAATTATTGTGTTGTGTAAAAGTCTTCTTCCATCAATGATTACGGAGGGTTCTTCGGGAATGTCGACTGCTATGGGTAAACCTTCTAGTATGACACTTTCTGATGTTACCAATTTATTTTATTATGCTGCCTTGGTTCAAACAGGTGGAATGGGTATTATTGCAGGAGTATTTGAAGAAGGAGATATTCCTTCAGGAGTTAAACATATGTTCATAATGATTCTTGTATCATGGATGATATTTAAGTTCCTTGTAACAGGTGTTTAATCTATAAAAATTTGTTTTAAGTAAAGCTTATATATTTGCAAAAATTTCGCAGCAAATAGAATAGGACGATGTCTTGATGAACAGAAATTTGCGGTGTTTTCTAATTATCACTTTTATATTCTTTTTATTTTTTGGTGTTTTAAAACCAGTTACTGCTGAAAATAATGACATAGTTTTGGAATTTTTTATTAGTAGTAAACCTTGTGATTCCTGCGATGAGAAAAAACCGATTGTAGAAATAATTGAAAATATGTATGGTGAGAATATTACTGTTGAGCGATATTTAGTTCACAAAGATGATTATGAGGAAAATTATAATAGATTCATTAGTTATGGATTTAAAATTGTACCCGCAGTTGCTGTAAGAAATTTATCTGCTGAAAATTTTGATGTACTCTTATCCTACGAGGACATTACAGAAGAAAATCTTATCGATGCAATTGAATATCATTTTGAGGGTAATTACTCGTCTACTCCTCCGGATTTAGAAAAGGATGAATTATGTATCTCTACTCCATTTGGTTTAGTATGTATAAATTTTACAGAAGCATCACTTCCCATTATCACAATTTTAATAGGTGCTATTGATAGTGTTAATCCATGTTCATTTTTTGTACTTTTATTTTTACTAAGCCTATTGCTTTATACTAAATCCAGAAAAAAAATGATATTTGTTGGTGGAATATTTATCTTTTTTTCAGGGTTGATCTATTTTCTTCTAATGGCCGCGATTCTAAATTTTTTATCTGTTGTACAAAATCAATATATTATCTCTTTTATCGCAGGAATAATAGCAATTATATTTGGAATTATCAACATTAAAGATTTTTTCTTTTTTAAAAAAGGCCTTACAACTAGTATATCTGATAAACAAAAATCAAAACTTGCCAAACAAATGAGGAATATTATTAAGATTTCTTCTATTCCTTCTCTTTTTGTTTCAACTGTTGTTCTTGCTATTAGTGCAAATACAGTTGAACTTTTATGTTCATTTTATCTACCGTTCATTTATACAGGAACGATACTGCCTCAATATAATTTAGGGATTGTGGAACAATATTTGTACCTAATTTTTTATAATATTGTGTACGTAATACCTTTATTGATAATAGTTGGTATAATGGTTGTAACGTTAGGTCGCTGGAAACTAACTGAGTTTCAGGGACGCTTATTAAAACTATTTTCAGGAATTATGATACTTTCTCTTGGACTTATTTTATTAATCAAATATGAATTGTTAAATGATGTTTTTTCCATTATTTATATATTATTAATCAGTCTTTTTATATCTGTGATAATTTCCATTTTATGGAAAAAGATATTTAAAATTAAAGAAAATAAAGATTTATAAATGACATTTAAAGAGGAAAATAGATATTTTATGACAAAAAAAAGAACATCGAAAGATAAAAAAATTCAGGGCCAATTAGCTCTGAATAGAATTAATAGACTTTTTTTAATGGCAGAAACTAAATCTCTCTCGGGTAATTTTTCAATTGCTAATAGATATGTATCAATTGCAAGGAAACTTTCTATGAAATATCTTGTTCCTATTCCTAAAGAATTTAAGCATCGTTTTTGTAAGCACTGCTATTATTTTCTTCTTCCTTATTCTAACAGTAGGTTTAGAGTTCATAGGGGGAAATTGATAATTTATTGCAATAATTGTAAGAAATATACAAGAATTCCTCTTAAATAAGTCCAAATAATTACATCCGCTAGGCTTAAATAACTTATCACTTATTACCGATACCCAATTCTATTCCTATAATAGGGGTTATAAACTTATGACTACAGTATATGATGTTCCACCAAAGGAATTAATCAATGCAGTTGCAAAGAAACTGCAGAATGAAGAAACTATTATTATTCCAGAAGCAAATCTTTATTCTCGGACTGGTATTAATAAGGAAAATCCTCCTACAGAAAAAGACTGGTGGTATACAAGATGTGCTTCTATTCTTCGTAAGATTTATATTAGTGATGTCATTGGCATTGAACGTTTAAGAGCTGAATATGGCGGTAAGAGGGATAAGGGATCAAAACCTTATAAGGCTAGTCGTGGTAGTGGATCAATTGTCAGAAGAGCTGTTCAGCAACTTGAAAAAGCTGGTTATGTTTCAAGGATTAAGGGCAAAGGGCGAGTACTTACGCCTAAGGGAAGATCTTTTTTGGATAATGCCTCTTATGAAGTTATGAAAAATATTCAGGAATATTATCCTGAACTGAAAAAATATTAACCCGATAAATAATATTCATTTGGATTTATGGATGAAGAACTTGAGAATTTAAGGAAAAAAAAGCTGCAGGAAATGCAAGATCAATCTGCAATTCAGGACCAAATGGAAGACCAGGAAGCGCAGCAAAAACAATTCGAAGAACAAAAAAAGGCTATTCTTCGAGCGATACTATCTAATGAGGCAAGAGAAAGGCTAGGTAGAATTAAGATAGCTAGACCTGAAATGGCAGAATCAATTGAAAATCAACTCATCATGCTTGCTCAAAGTGGTAAACTCAAAAATAAAATAAATGATGAGGAGTTACGTATGATACTTTCAAAGGTGCTCCCTAAGAAAAGAGATATTAAAATTAAAAGAAGGTAAAGGTCAATGTCAACTCATAAATCACTTGGTAAAAAAATACGCTTGAATAAAGCAACTAAAAGTAATAGGCGTGTTCCTGCATGGATTATGATTAAAACTAATAGACGTTTTACACGTCATCCAAAAACTCGTAATTGGCGTAGAAATAAGCTCAAGAAATCATAGGGGACAGATTAGTATGGCTGAAGAAGTTGAAAGAATATTTATTATTCCTTTGAAAAAAACAGGTCTAAAATCTTCAAAAGCAGCGCCGACAGCTGTTAGGCGTGTAAAGGATTATCTTACTAGACATATGAAGGTTGAAAAAAGTGATATTTGGATTGATGATTCATTAAATAACGCTCTTTGGTCGCATGGAAAATATAAAACATCTGGTAAAATCCGTGTAAAGGCTGTAAAGTTTGATGATGGTGTGGTTGAGGCATATCTTCCTGAGCTTGAATTCAAGAAATCAAGAAGAGAGTTACTTAAGGAAGAAAAAGAGAAAAAAGAGCCGATTCTTAGAAAGGAAGAGGTTGAAGCTGAAGAAGGCGAGGTTGGTGGTGCTGAAGATTATGATATTGCTCCTTCTGCAGATGGTGAAGTAAAGATTAAGAAAAAGAAGGCTCCCAAAGAAAAGAAAGAAAAAGAACCAACCAAAGCTAAGAAAAAGCCAAAAGAAAAAAAATCCAAGGAAGAAAAACCTAAGATATCTAAGAGAAAATCTGCAGTAAAAAAGACTGAGACGAAAGAAAATAAACCAAAAAAGAAACCTTCTAAACCTAAGTCTACTAAGAAGAAGTCAACTCCAAAGAAAAAAAGTGAATAATTTATGCTCGAGCTTTTGGATTTTAATGAAAATCCCAACGTTGGCGTTTTTTGCAGAGCTAATGATGATTTAGCTTTTGTAAGGAAAGGGCTTTCTAAAAAGATAAAAAATAAGATTATTTCTGCATTGGATGTCGATCTTGTTGAGTTTAATATTGTTGATTCGTCGATTATTGGGGCCTTACTTACATTTAACTCAAATGGTGTTGTTGTTTGTGACTTTATTGATGAGGATGCTTTAAATATTATTAAAAATCAAGGGTTGAAAATCTGTATCATAAGTGATAAAATTAATGCTGTTGGTAACGATATTCTAGTAAATGATACTGGGGCTCTTATTCATCCTGATATAAATGATAAAACTATTGAAAAGATTCAAAAAACTCTTAATGTACCTATTCAACGTGGTACAGTTGGCTCTTTAAAGACTGTTGGAATGGCAGCAGTTGTCACAAATAAAGGCCTTCTTTGTCATCCTAAAGCATCGGATGATGAAAAAAGAACTCTTGAGAAGGTTTTTGGTGTAAATGTCATGATTGGAACTGTTAATCATGGTTCTCCAGTGATAGGTAGTGGTCTTGTTGCAAATTCCAAGGGTGCAATTATCGGTAATTTAACAACTGGAATTGAGATGGGGCGAATTGAAGAGGCTTTAAATCTCTTCTGATAATATATAAATTTTTAATATTTTTATGAAAAAATTTATATACTTATAGCATATTATTGTAATGAATATATATTATACAAAGGATGATAATATGGCTCAAAACATATATTATAGGTTTAGCCCTCAAGATGAAAAGATAATAAAGGTTTTTACAGAACTTGGCATGCCAAGGAATCTTGCAAAAACACTTCTTTATATTTCTCAGGTTAATGAATGTCGCTCTGCAGAGATCGAACATGGAGCGAATCTCAGACAACCAGAGGTAAGTGTGGCAATGCATGTACTTCAGCAGAAGGGATGGATTAAAAAAAGAGATTTAAAAAAGAAAGGAAAAGGAAGACCCGTTCATATATATAAACTAACATCCCCAATAAATGAAATTGTCAGCAACTTTGAAAAAGAAAAGATGAATGAAATCAAAAATGTAAAGGATGATTTAGAACAATTAAAGGCTCTACTTTTATAGATAAATAAAGTTGATTATTTATTAAAATGTACTATTGATAATTAATCCACAATAGTTTATTTTCTTTTTGTTAATAGATTTTCTTATTAGAATGGCCCTCTATAAGGGGAAAATGAACCCCAATATAAACTCCACCAGATTTGGTTAGAAATAGCAGCTACTACACCCATAATTATAATGAAGATAACTATGGCAACTATAAGATATGGAATTTGTTGATCCTTAGGAGTTTCCATATAAATTGGAATTCCTATGTATAGTATATAAAGACCATAAAGACCTGCTAGAATTGTAAGTAACGAAATTGCTGGATAAATATACAAAATACCTGCAAGTAACCAAGGAGTTGCAGAAAAAGCAACAAGTTTCATTGCTTGCATTTTGTTTTGTTTTGATTTAAATGTTGGAGCAAAAGCATTCAGTACAAATCCAAATATAATTATTCCAATTATAGCCATTATGTAATAAACAATTGCTCCACCAATTGCAGCTCCTATAAAAGTGGTACTATATCCAATTGCACCAAAACCTAAAATAAAACCAATAAGTGTTGGAATACTAATAATACCAAGATAAAATATTATATCCATTGTTTCAACTTTTTCATTTTTTGCTTTTTTAAGTGCTTCTTTCGGATTCACCAGCACAGAAATTGCTTGATTAATAATTTTCATTATATTCATAATCTTCTCCCCACAATATTTAAATTAATTTGCAACCTGAAAACTATATTTTATTATTTTAATTTTCTTAAATAATCATAAAAATCTGCTACCCAAATTTTTTTTATCAATTTCGAGATTTCCTATCAACCAATTTATGTAGTAAAATTTAAATATAAACACGAAATCGCAGAAAAAACATAAAATTGGTAGATTAAAAAAAAAGATAAAATTTATGATATAAAATTAAAAAAATTACTGAACTCTACTGATTTTAGCTTATAGTTTAGGAAGAAATAATAATGACCCGG
>CAZHIY010000064.1:0-9873 GCA_964533085.1 uncultured Thermoplasmatales archaeon
TATCGACATTTGCAGATAATCCAATTATAGTTGGTTCGATTGTTCTTGGTGTATTCCTTTGCACATTGGGGTTGATTTTTAGGAGGTAATACAATGGAATGCGAAATAACAGACGCTAATATTGAACTAGATGAATATCAAATACTATGTTTAATTAATCATGAAAACCTTACAGAATTTGTTGACATAATTAAAAAGGAAATAGACCAATGGAATACCATTGAAATAACAATTCCAATTAGACGATTGGTTTGTATGATTGATTAAGCCTTTTTAAACTTTTTACCAAAGGAGGTGGAAATATTGCCCACCTACCAATGGCATACCCAACAAACGGTGATTTGATTGGGTATAATTTCATAATACTAGAAACTTTAAAAAAATTATGATATTAATTATTGTTTAAATTTAATTCTAATTGCAGGCAAATTGTTAATATAGTAAAAACTTATTTCATTTAATAAATAATGGCAAGCAAGATGGGATGCAAAACACACTTAGTTCACTTTAGTATTAGATCATTCATTTTTACAATATTTCAACTTAAGAAGAAGAGTTTAAATAATAATTTTGAGGCTTTATCATGGAAAATGAACCAGATATTGTCAAAGAATTAAAGAAAGCAGAGAAACTTGGTCAATTAACATGTCTATCACAGACTACACTAGAGATACAAAAAAATAGTAATAAAGATGATAAAAAAATAGATTTTTATGATAATAACATCAATCAGAATAATACAAGAAATTCAGAAAGGGAAAAAACAAATGAGAAAAATATAATTGAATCAGAAGAATTCTATAAAACAATATTTGAAAACTCAGCAGTTGCAATTACATTAACAGACGAGAATGAAAAAATTATTTCTTGGAATAAATATACTGAGAAACTTCTTAGTCTGAGTGATAAAGACCTATATATGAAACCTGTTGAATCACTTTATCCTCCAGAGGAATGGAGGAAAATCCGAAAGGAGAATGTTCGGCAGAAGGGAATGCAACATCATTTAAAAACAAAAATTCTAAAAAAAGGAAAAAAGTCTATTGATATTGATATATCAATAAGTGTTTTAAAAAATAATCAGGGCTCAATAATTGGATCAATTGGTGTATTTAGAGATATTACTGAACAGAAAAGAATGGAATATGAGCTTGAATCTAAACATAATCTATTGCAATCACTTCTTGATAACTTACCAGATTTTATATATTTTAAAGATAAAGATGGAAAGTTCATCAAAGTTAATAAGGCTAAAGCTAAACATTGTAATACACTCCCTGAGAAAATGGTTGGAAAAACAGATTATGATTTTTTTTCTAAAGATATTGCTGAAAAAAGATTTGAAGATGATAAAAAAATATTGAAAACGGGACGGTCTATTTATAATAAAGTTGAGAAAATTAAGGATATAAAAGGTATTGATCGATGGATTTTAACTACCAAGATCCCAAGATATAACAATAAAAGAAAAATAATTGGAACAATGGGCATTTCTAGAGATATTACAAAGTTAAAAAAATCTGAGGAAAAATATAAGAACATATTTGAAACAGCAATAGACCCTATTGCAATCCTCGATAAAAATGGAAATTTTATAGATATAAATGAACAAGTCACAAATATTTTAGGGTATCATAAGAATGATCTTATTGGAAAGAAATTTAATGAAACAAAGATATTTACAAAAGAGGGGCTAAATAAAAGTTTAGATTGTTTTTTAAAGAGGATGAAAGGTGAAATGGTTCCAACTTATGAAGTAGAAATTATTTCAAAAAATGGTAACCATATACCTGTTGAGATTAATGCTAGTGCTTTGTATGAAAATAATGAAGTAATAGGTGATTTTGTTATAATTAGAGATCTTAGAGAGAGATACAAAAGAGAAGAAATTGAAAAGGAGCTTGCAGAAAATAGGTTCAGGGATATCTTTGATTCTACTAGCGATTTCCTACTTTATCTAGAAAAAAGCATTATTCTTGATATAAACAAAACTGCAGAGGAATTTAGTGGTCTAAAAAAGGATTTGATTATTGGTAAAACATTCTCTTATTTAAGTAAATTATTTTCAAATGAAGATATGAAGAAACATCTTGAAACAGTTAAAAATGCTAGTCGTGGAATTAAAGTTCGTGATTATGAGAGTGATTTGATTTCAAAGGAAGGAATAAAATATAATTATTTATTTTCAGTGGATTGCATTAGAGATATCAAAGGAATCAAGGGAATACTCATCAGAGGAAGAGATATAACACAGCGTCATCAAGCATGGGAAGAGTTAGTAAAACTTGAGGAAAAATATAGAGTTCTTGCAGAAACATCTGCAGATGGTGTAGTAATTATAGACTCTCTTGGTAGGTTAACATATGTAAATCCTTCTTTTGAAAAACTTTGTGCTAGAAGGAAAAGTCAGATTTTAGCAACGCTTTTTAGGGGATATTTATCAGATGAATCAGTATATTTCTTTGAACAGGTATTTATTGATGCTAGAAAAAAAGATGAGAAAATTGAAAATGTAGAACTTGAACTTATTCATGTTAAAGGCCATATTATTCCTATTGAAGTGAACATAGCTCCTTTTAAGAAGGATTGTGAATTTACAGGTATGGTTTGTACAATACGAGATATAACTGAAAGAAGAAGTATAGAAGATGAACTCAAAAAATCAGAGAGGTTAAAAACCGAATTTATGAATATTGCAGCTCATGAGCTCAAATCTCCCGTCACACCAATCAAGGGTTATCTTGACCTAATTATTTCAGATAAGGATACAAGTGATAGAGTAAAGGATTGGGCAAAGGTAAGCTTGAGAAATGCCGAAAGACTGCTCAAACTTGTTAATGACATCCTTGATGTTTCTAGGCTTGATACGGATACCATGAGATTTGAAATGGAAAGACTTGAAACTCTTGATGTTCTTAATGAAATTGTAGAAGATATGAAAGCTTCAATTGAACAGAAAGGATTAAAGTTTTTAACAAAAATTCCTAATAATTTACCAAATATAATGGGCGATAGACATCGGTTATCTCAAGTATTAAAAAACCTTCTAGGTAATGCTCTAAAGTTTACGGATAATGGATCAATTGGAATTGAAGCGCAAAAGAAGGATGCCTATATTCTGATAATAATTTCGGACACAGGTATAGGTATTTCAAAGAATGAATTAAAAAAGGTTTTTAATAAGTTCTATCAAGCTTATACCGGCGACGATAGGAAAAATGAAGGCACAGGACTCGGTTTGTTTATATGCAGAGAAATCTTACAAAAACATGATGGCGATATATGGGTTGAAAGTGAACTTGGAAAAGGGAGCCAATTCATTGTTAAGTTACCATATTTACATAAAATGGTTGTAAATCTTAGAGATTAATAGTAAATTGTATCTCTAGGCGGTGATAATTATTAAAAAGAAATGCCCGGAATGTGGCTCAAAAGCTGTGAAACTCTATCAAAATAAAAGTTTCGAAGGGAAAAGAGCCTGGATTCCAACAGCATGGAATTGTACAAAATGTGGTTATACATATTATGTTGCAGCTGATACCCTAATGTATAAGATGGGCGGAGATGATTATTCTCAATCATTTAAGAAAAAATGTCCAAAATGCAGTTTAGGTCTAGTAAGATTATATAGACACATCAATCCCAAGTATGGAAAACAAAAATGGATTTCACAAGGCTGGTTTTGTTCTAGATGTAAGTATGTTTGGATGGATAAAAAGTCCAATCAAAAAGTTAATTAAACTTGTTTTTTAATTGCTTCAGATATTGGTTTTTTTTCCAGGCCTTCTTCTCTTTTAGTAATATAGCTTATCCCCAGTTCAGTTAGTTCTATTACATTATATGAGATATATTGAAGGAATTCATATTCTAAAAGTTTCTTAACAATTGTATCAAACTGAGTTTTTGATATATGTAATAAGACAACTGCAGTTTCAGCATCCATATCTCTAGATTGAAGCAACTTTAAAAGTTCAAATTCTTTCTCGCTTAAATCAATCTTTTTTTCTAAATCCTCTGGAATTTCACTAATTTCATCAGATAAATTTTTTACATAATTTTCTATAATTGATTCTAAATGTAAGTTGTCTAAAACCTCGCCTTCCTTATTGTATAGAAGACAAGATTTTTTTGCAGGATCATATTTCCAAGAGGAAACATTTTTCCAAGTATAACCAAGCAAACTAACATCAGAACTTCTACCCTTCCCTAGTTTTGCTTTCTTTCGTTCTCTACTCCTATAAAGATAATGCTGTTCAATTTGTAAACTTGCTAAATCTACACCATAATCAAGAAGAGCATTCATTAGATCATCACCTGCTCGTCTTTTCAACTCAGCTATGAAAAAAAGTCCTGCTTTTCCGATAATGTCCATATAAACTATTCTAATAACTGCTTCAATAGCTCTTCCAACACGCTCTGGTTCAACAGTGTCAATTTCAGGTGAAATAGCAATAACCTCATCATCAATTAATTTTCCTCTTTCATCAATTCTTACAAATAACAAAAATTCATGGTTTTGTTCAAGTGTCTTTATTATCGAACCGATAACCTTTGCTGCAAAAGTTTCAGTAGTACGCCTTCCAGCCACATGATAAAGCGATCTTAGTATCTCACCAAGAACGTATGAATTTTTATATGATCCCATCTTATTTTTTATGTATTACAAACTTATTTAATTATCTTTCTCTTATAAGATACCTCAATTAATAAATAAGATAAGTTTTTCCTAAATCATTATATATTGGAATTTGTTTAGGGCAAGCTATAACTCTTAAGGAAATCAAATTATGAAACGTAGTTCGAGGGTCTGGAAAAAGAGACACAAAATGCGCTGGAAATGGCGAAAAAAACGTATGCGACGTGAAAAAAGGTCTAGGAAGAAATAGAATAACTAACTGGGGGCATGGTGTAACCCGGCATCATTGTGGGCTCCAGTTAGGAATGATTAAAAATGGGTCATCTGATTTGGTGATGAATAACTGGAGCGATGACCTTAGAAGAGACCCGCCGATCTGGGTTCAAATCCCAGTGCCCCCATCAAATTTAAAGAAAGGTGGAAAATAATATGAATATGATAAAGAACATCTTTAAAATCAATATGAGAAATATTAAAAATTTCAATTTCTATACAATACTATCAATATTAGTTCTACTTGCTGGAATTTTTCTTTATATTGATTGGGGTATTAAATATGGAGTTTTATATGATCTAGGAATCTATTCATTAGTGATAGTCTTTATTATTCCTGGAATTATTGGATTTATGTTATCTTTAATGAAAAAAGAAGAAATTGAGGATTAAATCATTTTCCAGGTCAAAATTGGATTTTTTGATGCACTTACTTCATCAACACGTTTAACTGATGTGTTATTTGGTGCACCTTTAACAATATCAGGATCTTCATTAGCAATTTTAATTAATGCATCAACATACCTATCTATATCATTCTTAGATTCGGTCTCAGGTGGTTCAATCATCAAAGCTTCTTTTACAATAAGGGGAAAGTAAATCGTTGGCGGATGAAAACCATAATCAAGCAAACGTTTGGCAATATCCATTGCTCTGAATCCTTTTTCCTGTCTTAATTTTTCACAGCTTAGAACAAATTCATGTTTTCTAATATTCTTATAAGGCATTTCATATTGTTTAGAATCAAGAATTTTTTTCTTCATATAATTTGAATTAAGAACAGCAATTTCAGAAGCTTCTCTTAAACCATCTTTTCCCATCATTAGTATGTAAATATATGCTTTAAGAAGAACGGAAAAGTTACCATAGTAAGCTCTAATTTTACCAATTGAATCAGGAGCATCATAATCAAAAATATATTCTCCCTCTTTTGTTCTTCCAACTCTTGGAATTGGCAAGAACTTTTCAAGTTTTATTTTTACGCCAACAGGACCACTTCCTGGACCTCCTCCTCCATGGGGCGTGGCAAAAGTCTTATGCAAGTTAAGATGAACTATATCAAACCCCATGTCACCTGGTCTTGCCTTTCCCATAATTGCATTTATGTTTGCTCCATCATAATAAAGAAGAGCACCTGCATCATGGACCATTTTAGATATTTTAAGAATATCAGATTCAAAAATGCCTAATGTGTTAGGATTTGTTAACATAAAACATGCAGTTTTTTCAGAAAGTGTCTCTTTAAGAATCTCCAGGTTGACAGTTCCATCTTTATTTGAAGGAATTTCAATTAATTTATATCCAGCCATTGAAACACTTGCTGGATTTGTTCCATGTGATGTATCCGGAAGAATCACCTCATCTCTTTTGCTTTCATTATTATCTTCATGATAAGCTCTACTAAGAAGCATCCCTAAAAATTCTCCATGCGCACCAGCTGCTGGTTGAAGAGAGAAAAAATCCATTCCAGTTATTTCGCAAAGCATTCTTTCAAGTTCAAATAAGATTTGTAGATTTCCTTGTACAGTTAAGATATCCTGACATGGATGAGTTCCTGTAAATCTATCCCAGGAAGCAATTTCCTCACATATTTTAGGATTATATTTCATAGTACATGAGCCAAGTGGATAAATTCCTGAATCAATACCATAATTCATCTGACTAAGCCTATGGAAATGACGAACAATTTGAGTTTCATCAAGATCAGGTATATCAATATTTTTTTTCCTTTGAAGAGAAGTTGGAATTTTAATAAAAGTATTAATCCTTTCTTTTTTAGATATTGCAAGCTCATTTAGAAGAGGTTCATCATATATTGCAGATCTATACATATGAAACCTCCTTCAATGAGGAAGTAAATCTTTCAATATCATCATCTGAATGAATTTCTGATACACCAAATAAAATGCAGTTTTTCAGTTCAGGGAAAATTTTATCAAGTATTAAACCGCCTTGAATATTTTTTTGCAGAAGTCTTCTGTTTAATTTTTTTATATCATCTGAAGACTTTACAACAAACTCATTAAAATGCCTACCATTAAATCTTAATTCAAAACCTCTAAGAGCACCAATTAATTTAGCAAGTTTTTGTCCTTTCTCAAAATTGATTTTAGAAAGATTAAAAAATCCTTCAGAACCTAACCATGAAAGATATACTACCGCTGCAAGAGCATTCAGACCTTCATTTGTACAAATATTGCTTGTGGCTTTTGCTCGTCTTATATGTTGCTCACGAGTTTGCAGTGTCATACAAAATGCTCTCTTATTTTCACTGTCTTTTGTAATTCCGATAACTCTTCCGGGCATCTGTCTTAGGAATTCATTTTTACATGCAAAGATTCCCAGAGAAGAACCACCAAAATTCATTGGACTTCCAAGAGCTCTACCCTCACCAATTACAATATCAGCACCGTATTCCCCAGGACTCTTGGTAATACCAAGAGAAATTGGATCAACACCTACAACAAATAAAGAACCAGCATCTTTTACAATACCTTTAATCTCATCGATATCATCTTCAAATATTCCAAAGAAATTAGGATTTTCAATATACACACCTGCAGTATCTTCATCAATTTTTTTATTAAGCTCATCAATATCTATTTTTCCTGTATTATTATCATAAGATATTTCTTTTATTTTGATACCAGGTCCTTTTGCATAGTTACTTAAAACACATTTTTTTTCCCATGATATGTTATGAGGCATAATAAAAGTCTTTTTTCTTGTAATGCGAGTGCACATTAGTGCAGCCTCCGAAAGTGAAGTTACCCCATCGTAAAGTGAGCAGTTTGCAACATCCATTCCAGTTATTTCAGCAATCATGCTCTGATATTCAAACATGGCTTGTAGAAAGCCCTGACTAGCTTCAGATTGATAAGGTGTATATGCAGTGTAAAATTCAGAACGTGAAGTAATCGATTTTACAATAGCTGGAATATAATGAGATTTAATTCCCCCTCCTAAAAAGCTTATGAAATCATTATGTGATCTGTTTTTACTTACAATTTGTCTTAATTTTCGTTCTGTATCTTGCTGAGATAAACCATTAGGAAGATTCAAATTTTTTATTTTAATTTTTTCAGGAATATCTAAAAATAAATCTTCAATATTATTAAGTCCCAATTCTTTAAGCATCAGGGTTTTTATAGATGAGTTTGGAACAAACTTCATAAACTCCCCAACACGGTAATAATAATATATTAAAGAAGCTTTAGGTAATTGAAATAAATTTGTTAATTATATTAGAACTTTCATTTTAACAATTGAAATAAAATTCATAGTCCAACTCTGTAATTTCACCCATGTATCTGTTCCATTCATTTCTTTTCTTACCAATAAAAAGGTCTGCAGCATCTCTACCGATACCATTTATTAGAATATCATCATTTTCAAATTCCTCAAGAGCCTCCATTAGATTTGTTGGTAGTTGTTTTATTTTATATTTTTTAATTTCCTCAGCGCTCATCTTGTAGATGTTTCTAGAAACAGGTTTATAAGATATTTTTTTCTTTATACCATCTAAACCCGCATAAATAAGAGCGGTAAAAAGCAGATATGGATTAGCTGCAGGATCTGCATTTCTAATTTCTATATCAACATTTTTTCTGGCAGGTATCCTAATCAGGCTACTTCTGTTATACTGGTCCCAAGCAATATAAATCGGTGCTTCAAAATTTGGAATTAATCTTTTGTAAGAATTTAGAGTTGGATTGGCCAATGCAGCAATTCCCCTG
Source organism: uncultured Thermoplasmatales archaeon (assembly GCA_964533085.1). GTDB lineage: Archaea > Thermoplasmatota > E2 > DHVEG-1 > DHVEG-1 > SG8-52-3. The sequence goes on from CAZHIY010000064.1 coordinate 8,647, forward strand.
GAATGATCAAGAATCCCGCCAATAAAATAAAGCGCTGTTTGACTCAAATAATATTGATTCGAATTATCTAAAAACATGTTTTTTCCTTTTTTAAACAATGTAATATGTGCATGCATACCATTTCCAGCTTCATCTGAAAGAGGTTTTGGCATAAATGTAATATCAATGTTGAATAATGCTGCGATTTCACGTGATAAAAATTTGAAAAAACTACAAAAATCTGCTGCCTCAACAGTTTCTAAGCCTTTTACTTCGATTTCATGTTGAAATTTTCCTTTCTCATGATGTTGGTATTTAACTTGATATCCGCTTTCTATTAACACATCTGATAATCTTTTTCGATATTCCATTAAATTGTCCAATGGCGGAGGAGAAAAATAACTAGTTTTTTCACTTGCATCAACATCTTGATTAGAATCTCTTAAGTTAAATGAACAAAACTCCATCTCAGGTGAAATTCTTACTTCATCATACCCTTCTTTTTTTGCCTTTGCAACTGCCTTTTTTAAAATATTTCGTGGATCAGCCCGATATATCTTATAATCTGTATCATAAAGATCTGCACGTATCATAGCTTCGTCTTTTTTGTATGGTAAATATTTGAAAGTTTCAATGTCGGGTAGGGCAATCATATCTGATTTTTCTACTCTGCGAAATCCTATTGATGATCCATCAAAATTAATTCCTTTTTTTAATATATTGTCATCTAAAAAACGATTAGCTGGAATGTGTAAAACTCTTAATCCGCCAATAATATCTGTAAAATGAACCTGTATCCATTTTATGTCTTTTTTTTTGACTAGTTCGGCCATATCTTTTTTATTCATAAAGGAGTTAGAAAAGGGTTTTTGTTATAAACCTTTTCATATAAAGGTTTACTATTTTTAGTTTTAATAAAACGATGCTGTCTAATTAACTGTTTTAAGTCTTCAAAGGTCAATGTATCCACATCAACTTTATTGTTTTTAGGGGATGGCTTCTGTTGGTTGTTGGTGTTTTCTTGCGTCTTTACATCATTTACTTATGTTTTCATTTCCATATTCACCGGTCTTGTAAGCTCGCCTTGATGATATTTAAAGGTTTACTCGATTTTAATATTTTTACAGAGGAAAAACAGGATTTAAGCAATTTTAAAATGAATTCATCATAGGTTATTCTAAGAGTTTAGTTAATTGTGCACCCCACTAATCCAGAGTTGGTAAAAACGTCAATATTCCATACAAAGAA
>CAZHIY010000065.1:0-9809 GCA_964533085.1 uncultured Thermoplasmatales archaeon
CTTCCTTTTATTTCACCCCCGGAACTGTTCATTTCAAAACCATTCTTTTTAAGACCATATATAACATAGGAACCAACAGTTGAGCCTTTTCCGCAAGGGAAAACAAGTATTTTACCAGTTACTGATTTTCCTTCGAGAGGATGACCTTGTTCAATAACAATACCCGTGTTAATATCAATACCTCCATAGAAACCAATAGGTTCAGAAGTGACTATTGCCATGCCTTCCACCTTACCTGGTGAAATTGTCCTTCCTATCATAACTGTCCCTCCACTAGATCATCTATATTTGCAAAACATACCTCTTGTTTACAAAAGCCAGGTAAATAATTGGCTGCTTTTCCAGAATTTACTCCTGTTGTTTTATACCCCATCTTCTCAATTGGTGAGACAACCATACATGTATCTGCAACAATACTTCCACCTGCCTTTGCAATAATTTCATTATAGCCCATTCTTTCTGCAGCTTCCTTAACCATTCTTGAGGTGCAAATCCAAACCGGTCTTTTCAAATGCTTACCATCAAGTCTATCTGCAAGTGCAGAAATCTCACGTAAAGATGCATGTGGACAGCCGAAAATAACTATATCAGGAGTTTTTCCAGTATTCAACTTATCATATGTCTCTTTTATTTCAGATTTTCCAACGGCAATTGTCTCCAGTCCATCTTTTTTAACGTTTTCTGCCTCTGGAGTAAGTCCTTCAATATGGTATAATGCAACAGCACCGGAAGCAGCCATTGCAGCACCTAGTGCTTTCAGGTGATCAGTATTTGCATCTTTTATACCTGTAAAATAGGGGATTTTATTTTTTACTTGTTTACCGACATACCAGCCAAGGGCTCCAAAATCAGAATTATATTTCAAATCAACATCAACTTTTACTTTAACATTAGGTTGTCTGTTTTCCCATAGATGCAATCCATAATTTGGAGTAACTCCACAGATGGCTGCAGCAAGAGCAGAAGGACCTCCCTCTCTATTTGTCCTTGCACCAATTACAGAGTTTGAAAATGATACAGCGGATGACTCTGACCAAGCAATATGCTCTCTAAAACGTGGAAGATTACCTGCAAGATAAGGAGTACAAGTGGACGTTATCACAATTCCCATTTTTTTAAATGCATCCATAATTCGAAGCTGATTCTTTGCAAAATCCTTAGGAAAACCAAGTTCCTTCCAGTTTTCAAGATCCATTCCTGCTGGGTTTAGATACGTAAGAACCTTTACTTTAGCCCCTCTTGAAGCAATATCTTCTAAAAATTCCATTCCGGGATCACCAATAGACTTATAGGAAACACCTGCAACTTGAACAGAACCAACAGGAATCATACTATCTGCATTATAAATTTCACCCAATCTAACAAGCAATCTAAAAAGTCTTTCCATTACTTCGCCTTTTTCTCCCTTAAGTATCTTTTCTTGCTCATTTGTTAAATGCATTTTATTAACTCCTTACAATTCTTTACCAATAAATCTATTTCATTCTGTGAAGCATTATCTACATGAACTCCCCCAATAGCAACAACCTTTGTATTATATTTTTTACATGCTGCTTCTGCAATAGGTTGAAGTACAATATCATCATAATGCCCTTTTAAACGAATAGAGTGTGTCTTTTTACCGGGTTCACAAATAACAACACCACCAATATGAGACCGTTCTCCTCCGCCTAGAATGTAAATAAGGTCGTCTCCATTCTTTATTTCTTCAATAAAAACCTTATATTTTCCCTCACCTGAGGTAATCATTTGGATCAACTTCTCTATATTTTACAACCTCATATTTGCTTTTATCAACATCAGAAGGAATAGTTGCATCAAACCCTATCTTGGTTGTAAGTGTCTTTTTCCCTAGCTCATGTTTTCCAGATGGATCGAGAGAACTGCCTGATTGATTAGTTTTTACAATCATATCTTTATCGCCCTGAAATCTAGTTGCGATAGCCCATTCAACAGCATTAGGATTAAAAATATCAACATCTTCATCAACAATTGTGGCATGTTTCATACTTTTATGACCGTTAAAAGCAGCTTCTATTGCCTTTTTACCGTCATCAGGATTTTTCTTTTTTATTTGAACGATACCGTGAAGCCATGAGCCACCACCCATGGTTACATAAACGTTTTTACAATCAGCAACCTTGCTTACTTCATCATAAATTGTTGGCTCCTTTGGCATTCCCATAAGTAACTTATGTTCAAATTTTCCAGGAAGTAAAGCTTGATAAATTGCATCTTTTCTATGAGTTATACAATCTACCTCAAAAACAGGTTCCTGTCGTTCAAAATCTCTTGTTTCAGTGAGATCAACAAATGGCCCCTCGCGATCAAGTTCTCGAGTAAGTCTACCCTCTATGACAAATTCAGACTCAGCTGGAACCTCAAGATTCTTTGTGATACATTTTACTAAATCTGTTTTACCAAGAGAGTTTGCAATACCAAACTCATCAACACCAGAAGGAGGACCTAGCGAAGCGGCAATCATAACAGGTACAGAGTTACCAATGCATACTGCCATCTCAAGATCGCCATCAATTTTATCATAGGTTGTGCGAGTCTGTCTTTTTTGAATAAGACGAGCGGTAAATCTGTTCTTTCCAATTTCCATTAAACGATGATATGAAACATTGCGTCCCGTTTCAGGGTCCTTAATTGTCGCAACTGTTGCAGTAGCATATCGACCCCCATCGCCATCGAGATGATATAGTAAAGGAAGTCTGCTAATATCAGGATTTTTTATAACAATTTCCTGACATGGAGCTTTATCAATTATAACTGGTTCAGTAGGGTTGCGAAGGGCTTCAACTAGTTTAAATAAGAGCTTATCCTTCGTAGTTCCAAGTCCATCAGCGATTATATCGCGATTTGATGTAATACCTGCAAAAATTGGAAAAGCATAATCCTTGACATTATCAAAAATTACTGGTTGCTCCTTTAAAGAGTAAATGACATCTGCAATCTCATTTCTTACAGATACTTCTTTTTTAATACGAACAAGCTTACCTTCATTTTCAAGATTAGAAAGAAAATTACGAAGATTCATAATTACTACCCATCTCTGGACGCCCCAATTACAGTACTAATAGTTTGAAATCCTTCTTTTTCAATGGCATTTGCTACTTCTTCCTGTATCTTTTTGTCAGGTGTAAGTGCAATTATACTACCACCTAGACCACCACCAGTGAGTTTTGCACCTATTGCACCATTATCTCTTGCAAGTTTAACAAGAAAATCAAGCTCCCTAGATGAAACCTCGATTTGTTGAAGAAGCTTATGATTTTCATTCATTAATTTACCAAGTTCCCTGTAATCCTCATTTAAAAGAGCGTTTCTAGCTAAATAAGCAATGTTTTCTGCCCTATCAAATATTTCTTTGTATTTTTCAGGATTTTTTTCTCTTCTATTACGTACACCTGCAACAGCTGCAGCTGTGTCGGCAACCTTACCAGTATTACCCATTACAATTTCAATAGGAGCAGGAATAGAGATTTTATCCATAACCTTATCTTCATCCTTCTCAAACCAAATAAGACCGCCAAATGTAGACGCTGTATTATCTATCCCAGAAGGATTTCCATGATATCCTTTCTCACCTTCAAAAGCAATCTCATTAATCTCTTCATCTAACATATTAAGATTAAAATGTTCAGAAATAGCTCTGGTAATTGCAACACAAGAAGCTGCGCTAGCACCTATTCCACTTGCGCAATATAATGTTCCATTAAGTGTTATCTCTAGACCTTTTTTTGATAAATCGATACCCATTTTTTTAAAAATTCGATTTATTGAATCTTTTTGCTGATCAATTTTTTCTTCTTTATAATTTGGAGTCGCTTTTCTATTGTCAATAATTGACCAACCCGGCTTATCAATTGGATTTAGCTTTGCAACAGTATATTTCCCAATAGCAGAAACAATAGCTGGTACTCCATATACCACAAAATGTTCATTTAATAAAATAGCCTTACCAAAACCAATGCCCTCGCCCGACATTTACATCACATAATGTTTCACAGATCATTCAGGTTGAAATACCATAATTATTAAATGTTTTTATTAATTGTGGTATAACAAATATATATTAGAAAATTATTTAATTCTTAACAAAATTAATAAATGTTAATTAGGATGAAGAAATATAATGAGGAAAGATAATAATTCTAAAAAGATTTATTCGATTACTAAATATTCATTTAAGACTAAATTCAATATATCAAGATTTAATTATTTCTGGAAAGCAATTGATTATATAGCCTGTAAAATAAAGAGATTTGCTGTATTGTATGAAAATACCTTATCCAAAGAATATGAAAAAGAAGGCAAACTTTTTAACATTTCTGATTCAAAGAATATATTACACATAGGATGTGGTTCATATCCAATAACAGCAATCACCCTTGCTAAATATAACGGTGGTAAGGTTGTGGCAATTGACATCGATCCAAGGGCAATAAAACTAGCCGCTAAGGTGATCAATAGTAAAAAATTACAGGATAAAATATCAATTGATCAAGGAGATGGAAGAAGTTATCCAATAGAAAAATTTGATACAATTATCATATCAAGCTGTTCAATACCAAAAATCGAGATTTTAAATCATATTTTTAAAACAGCAAAAATCAATAGTAAAATTATAGTTAGAGAAATTTATGGAGCTAGTAAAGCAGTGGAGGATTGCATAAATCTCCATAAGAATATCGAGATTAAAAAAAGAATTGGAAATAATCCATTTCCAACATCTAGATGGGAATCATTCTTTTTAGTAAAAAGTAGCTAAATATTTCCTAACATCTTTTTAAAATCAGTCAAATTTGTTTTTCTAGCCTCTGATAAAGATACTAAAAAGCCAACAAAACCTGTAACTACATCTGTAATAATAAACCCTACAAGAGTAAATACCAGAACAATTTCCTCACTTACTCCAAAAAGGGTTGAAAAAATTATTATAGATGCTAATTCACGAAAGCCTAGGCCAGCAAAAGTTAGAGGTATATAACCAGCAATATTTACAACTGGGTAAAGTAATAAAAAGCTTAGATAGGGTATGTTTGCTCCTAATGCATAAACAATGATATACTCTTGAGAGAAAATAATAATCCAAGAAATTAAACCTATTAATAACGGAATAATCAAGCGATTAATTCTTGGAAAATCCTTGTAGAATGTGTTCACAAATTTTGAGGATGGATCTTTAAGTTTCTTTGGGATTAGGTATTTAACAAAAATGTGGAAGAATTTTTCTCCACGTTCCTTCTTAATAAAATATATTATAATAATGGCTTGGATTCCAATTAAAAATGCAATTATGACCGGAAGTATTTTTGTTATTTCTAGCTCCAAGGTTTGATCAAGAATAATTAATAATCCTGCAACTATCATTAAGTATATTGCAATTTGACGTATGGTAACTTCAATAAACGTATTAACAAATAGTTTACCATATGGTTCCCCTGTTTTTTCTTTCATATAAGGAACTCTCATAAGCTGTCCAATAAATCCTGGAGTCCAACTTGCATAAAAATATCCTATTAGGAAACATTTTAAAGATTGGAAGTAGCTAATTTTTATTTTTTGCTCTTTTTGTATCAATTGCCATCCATAATTTCTTATCAGTACTCTTGGAATTGTTAGAGATAATGCTAGTAATATGAAAATTGGATTTATTATTAGGAATGCATTAATAATTTTTCCAACATTCAAATTAAAGATAATTATTATTAATACTAAAATTCCTACCAATGGCAGAAATTTTTTCACTTTTCTGAAAAATTTTTTTTTCAATGAATAAGGGATAAGTTTTTTTCTTTATTTATTGTTGCGGAAAAATAACAAAACTAAACTAATTTCTTGTTATTAATTCGAACTTACAAAATACTAAGTTTTTTATTTTTTATTAAAAACATAATAAAATATCTACTTTTTAGGGGAAAGTATTAATTGAATAATTGTTACACCTTTCATACTCGATGGAAAAAAATAATTTAAAAAAATTAGGAAGATTACTCCCAATTATTGGAGTTGCAATATTTGTATATATAATATTTAATATTGGAGCAGAAAGAATTGCAAATGCCTTTTTTTCAATCCCGATTCAATATTTTATTCTAGCTCTTCTAATTGTTCCTCTAAGAATCTTTGTTTATTCCTATAAATGGAGTTATATCTGTAATAAAATGAAAATAAACATTAAATATTTGGATTTAGTAAAAATCTATTTGATTGGAATATTCTATGGGAATCTTACACCTGGCGCACTTGGCTTACATTTAAGAATTTTTTATATGAGAAAAAAATCTAAAGCAGCCATTGGTAAATGTCTTGCAAACTCAATTATAGATATCGAATTAGCATTAATTACAGGAATTTTTATAGGGTTAATTGGTACCATTTATCTCATCAATTTCTATCCTGGACTGTTACCTTTACTCATAATACTACTTCTCGTTCATTGTTCTCTTCTTGTTATTTTTATGATGAAAAGTGGTGGAAGGAAATTTTTTAAGATTTTCATTAAACCTCTAATACCAAAAAAATATAGAGAAGGAATAGATCAATCGGTAGAATTATTATATGAGGATATGCCCAGAATTAGAGAACTGTTAATTCCTGTTTTATTTGATATAATTGTTTGGGTAATAATTGGAACACAAGTTTATATCATTGCACAAGCATTCTCTGTAGATATTCCATATATAATCTTTATATTGCTGCATACATTATCAGTTGTTGCATATGGTTTATTACCCATTTCAATAGGAGGATTAGGAGTAAGAGAAGGGATATTTGTTTTTTTATTATTACCATTTGGGGTAACGGCAGAAGTCGCCTTTGTTATTTCATTTTCTGGTTATATCGTAAAAATGATAATTCCTGCATTATTAGGGATGTTTTTATCAATTAAGGAGAGATAAGAGTAATTTTAAGAGAAAAATCTATGTGATATTGTGAAAGAGGCTGAGTTTATTAATACTAAAAATGAAACAGATTTACATTATGATTTAATAAAAAAGTTTTTTAAAAAAAGTGCTGAAGATAAGAAAAAATTTTACAATTCAAAAGGTAAAGTGGGGTTAGAAAAAGAGATAAAAAAACGTAGTATGTGGAGGATTTACAGTTTAATATTAGATGAAATTTTAAAAAAAGATGACGATATCTCAAGTGTTATTGATATTGCATGTGGAATGGGAAATTTTACAATGGAACTTGCTAAACTTAATAATTTAAATAGAATAGTTGGAATTGATTTTCTTAAAGAAACTTTTGATATTGCTCGTAAAACTGAAAATATTTTTAGAAATGTTTCATTTATTCAGGGAGATTTATTAAGACTACCATTTAATGATCAGAGTTTTGATTTTACAGTATGCCTAAACACCATACATCACATTTATAAGAATGATTTTTACAAAGCAATTAATGAGCTAACAAGGATAACAAAAAACTATCTTATGTTAGAAATAAGGAATAAAGATTATATTTTGATGCCTTGGAAAAATAAAATCATATTACAAAAAGTATATAGAGATTTACCGATTTATTGTAGTTCAATTTCAGATTTAAATGATTTAATGAAAAAGAATGGATTTAAACAAAAAATTATTAGAGGAAGTCGCTCAATAACTTGGATATGTTGGCGTCTTGTACTTGTTTATGAAAGAGATTAAAGATGGAGGCTTCTTTTGGTTTTAAGTGAAAATAAAAATATTTCAAGATTCTTAATAAACAGCAGAAGAATCCTTTCATGCTATTATTATAATTTTTTAGAATTACTTGCTGTTAAAACAAAATTATTTCAGGAACTATTAATGAGTTGGAGGAGATCAGTTTTTCTTAATGAAATAAAAATGGCCAGTATTAAAAAAAATGATAAAGTACTTCTCATTGGCTGTGGCATATTTCCATCTGAAACAATGCTAATTGCAGAACAATCAGGAGCAGATGTAGTAGGAATTGATAATTCTCCTCAAGCTGTAAAAATTGCAAGAAAATATGTAAAGAAAAAAGGACATCCAAAAAATATAAAAATTGAATATGGGGATGGAAAAGATTACCCATTAAGTGAATTTGATGTAATTTTTATTGCAATTAATGTTTGGCCAATTGATTTTGTGTTAAAACATATTTTGAAAGATATGAAATCAGATGGAAAAGTTATGTGTAAAAGTTTAAAAAACGATATTATAAATGTTATTGAAAAAGAAAAATTTGATATCGTGTTAAAGTTAGAAAATCCACAAACACAATCGTTTCTGTTGATGAAGAAAAATTAAGTTTATTTTAAAACACATGTGATAACTGATTTAATCTTGCCTTCATTGTATTGAAATCCTTGTCCCTGATTATTTTCAGAATTTGTCTTGTTATATATCTAGGTCTAAGATAAAATCTCTTCATTGCATTTCTATAAAACTTATCGAGTTCTTCTTTTGTGAAATTTCCAAGACCCTTTCGTGAATCTGCAACAACTGTGTAACCATCGGTCTCATCTATTTTTTCATTTTTTACTGCCTCATCCCATATTTCTGAGCCATACTTGTATGTCAAAATGGTAAATAATGCAACATCGAGAGGTAAAGAACACGCAAAATTTATTGTTTTTTCAATATGATATTTTGTCTCAATTGGAGCGCCTAAAATAAAGGTTCCAACTGTGAAAAAATCCATTTCACTACTTAGGCTAATTGCTTTTCTAATCTGACCCGTGGTTGCTTTCTTGTTATAAAAATTTAACACATCCTGATTGGCAGATTCTAAGCCATAATATAGATGCTTTACACCTGCTTTTTTCATTTTAATATATAGTTTCTTATTCGCAGTATCAACTCTAGCACCTTGAATATAGATTTCGATATCTGTTCCGATTTTTATTAACCTATCAAGTATTTTATTGGCACGTTCTTCATCTGCAAGAAACGTATCGTCAACTATCATAACAGAATCAAATGATTCATTAATTTTTTTTATCTCATTTACAACATTTTCAACAGAGCGTTGTCTAAAGATCTTAAAACCCAATGTGTTTCTTGTACAGAATCGACAATTAAAAGGACATCCCCTACATGTTATCATAGAGGTGAATTTTGGTTTAAAATTTGATTTACTTGTTTTGCCATAATCATATTTTTCAACAAGATGACGAGCAGGAAAAGGAATTGAATCTAGATTTTCAATTATTTTTGCTGGTCTTCCCTTTTTGATATTATTGTTTTTTCTAAAATAGATACCATGTATCTCAGATAATTTCTTACTCCCTTCTATTGATTCTATAATTTCATTAATTATATGTTCACCATCACCTTCCACACTAATATCTGCAGAGGGTATTTCAGTTAGAGATTTTTCTGGTTGTATGCTACAATGCGGACCACCAATTATAATTGGAATATCAGAATCAATTTCCTTAATATAATTCGCTACCTTTGCTGATTCTTTATAAGCATATGTATATTTGCCACCATGCATTGTTTCTTCATAAGATGAAGAGAATACACTTATTCCAATGGCATCTGTTGCTGATAACTCTTTTTTAAGAGATTTTAATGGATAACTTTCAGCTAGAAAATCTATTAATTCAACATTATGACCTGCGTTTTCTAAAACACTTCCAAGATACAACAAGCCTAGTGGCGGGTGATATGATGAAATCTTTTGTGGTTTGTCTATTTTTGGTGAAAAAACATAATCTGGTGGAATTTGTAATAACAATAATTTCATTTGATGAATCCAAATCATATTATTATTGATATAATATTTGAATTCATGTGTCATCGGTTAAGAGCAATTGAATATAAATAAACCTATCCCATTAC
>CAZHIY010000066.1:0-250 GCA_964533085.1 uncultured Thermoplasmatales archaeon
ATCAAATACAAAAATAGTATCACCATTTGTTGCAAAATCTATCGCATCTTGTATTTTTGAAAAGTTACCCTGTCCACTTCCACCAACATACAAAATGTTGCCATTAGAAATTGGATGATTAGAATTCTTAATTACAATATTTTGAATCAATGGTGCAGATTCTATACAAGGTTGAATAGCAACACAAACAAACAAAGTTACTATAGCTATTATCAACCATAACTTTGCCTTCATTTTTTTATACCCTCAA
>CAZHIY010000066.1:260-2033 GCA_964533085.1 uncultured Thermoplasmatales archaeon
ATTTTGATTATTGTTACCGTGCTACATGTATACACGATTTATATATATAATTTATGGTTTAAATTTAATCTTATACTTTCAATTAACCAAATATAAGAATCAAAAGAAAAAAAGCGAGAATTCTTGTAAATGGATCAAGGATTCTAAGTTGCAATATTAGAGGAATACGTGCAGTGTTTGGACCTTCATCAGGTAAGTTTGTTGAATTTGTCAAACGAATAAAATGAACACTATTGGATTCTATTGTTTGTGATGTTGTATAGGTAGGACTAGACAATGGGTTTTGTTCAATAATTTCTAAATGATGTAAATTATCTATAAGATAAATTGCTTTAGTATACGAAGAATCCCAAGGAAGATTTGTGAGTTCAAGATCATAAGTGGTGTCCTCAGCTTCAAAGTTGCTAATAATAATTGAAACATCGGAATTATCTTCAGATTTACCTATAAGATAGGTAATTCCAGTGGAAGCATCCATAATAGGTGTTTGTAGACGAATTGGAGTATCACTAGTAAGATAATTATAAGCAAGATAGGATAGTGTTGGAATTTTATATACTCCTTTGCTGGTAAAAAGACTTAAGTCAAAACCAATAAGACGCATTAGAAAGTTAGGGTCTTGTGTACCTCTATATCTAAATGCGTAATCGAGACCTGAGTCCTGAAAACAGCTTAAAGCACAAGTAGTAAAAGCAGCATTTTTTGCATTGTCTTTGTCACGTTGTGGAAAAATGATATTTATGTTCCATTCTGTGTTTATGTTTTCACAATCAGTCAGTCCGTAGCTGTCAAGAAGACTACGAATATTTGAAGATGAAGCAAATAGTTGATCTGGAGAATCAGCATATTGATGCCAAGAGTAAAAATCTAAAGGAAGACTATTATTAGAAATATAATTGAGAAAACCGGTTGTATAATCATAATTTGTAAGTGAAGATGTGCATGGTCCACCAATTTTTAAAGATGAGTTATAGGATTTTAGTATCTCCACAGTCTTTTGATATAAATTGTAATATTGCTCAGCTGTGCCATTCCAAAATCCAGTAAGGTCTGGTTCATTCCAAATCTCCCAGTGAGTAATATTGTAAAAAAATCCATTATTCCAGCCATCGTTGTAATGCATAGCAATATGTTTACAGACCTCAGCCCATTTACTTGCATTTTCTGGAGGTGTACGAAGTTTTTCATCAGCACTTGCACTTTCACCGAGACGGTAAAAAACCTTACATCCAGCATTTATAATTGAAGTGATATACTTATCACTAGCTATAAAATCATAATTTGACTCAATAAATGGATTAGCACTTGAGTCCGGAAAAATCCAACTGATATCAGTGGGTCCTGAGAAATCATGAGTCCTGATAAACGAAATACCAATATCTTGATATTCATTTGTTAGATCAGCTGCATTTATAACATCATGATTTGGTAAGGGTCCACAATTGATTTCACTAAATGGCTTAATTATACCATTTGTTTGTTTGTAATCAAGTATGATATCAAAAGAATCAATAGGTTTTATTGAATCAGCAGTTGAACAAGCATTGCTACCTGAGAAGAACAAATTTAAAGAAATAAGAAGTATCATAATTATTAGAATGTAAAAATTTGAAAATTTAGGAGAATTGGATCTACAATATTTGTTAATTTTAATCATAAATATTCCCCCATTAATATAGATTAATTGTTACTAAATTATATAAGGTTTATCTAAAAATTAGTCAGTTTTAAGAAGTCTGCAATCAACATAAGCATATATCCAGCATGCCTTAC
>CAZHIY010000066.1:2043-9797 GCA_964533085.1 uncultured Thermoplasmatales archaeon
TTACCAGGAGCTAAGAAGTCAGAAATCACATATTTTTGATTTATATCATCCCATAGGTATATGAAATTTAGAATGATACTATTGTCAACCGCTTCCTGCCATGTATATAAAACCTGATTGTAGTAAACCGAAATATTTTCTTTATTTACTGGTTCATTATCAGGCAAGCCAACAAGGTTCCATTCAAAAAGTAGATCTGTTATTAGATTATCATCAGAAAGGTTTCTTTTTACGATTGCCCTCAGCTCACAGTACTCATATGAATACATCCAATAACCATGACCTGGTTTGAGAAAACCAACCAAATTATAATTCTGATTTGATCTATTCCACTCGTAAATAAAGTTAACGATGATGGTTTCGTTTACTGCTTCCCCCCAAGAATATTCAGAACCATTAAACAGTATAGTAATATTTGTTTTAACAATAGTTTGGTTGAAAGGAATTGAAAAGAAGTTCCATTTAGATTGAAAATTAGTTATATGGATTTTTACAAAAACAATCTTAGAGGTTTTCCCAGATTTGCCATCATCATCTATTACAGATAATGATACAGTATATGTTCCATAACCAGCATATGTATGATTATAGACTATATCTGTTGAAGTATTGCCATCTCCAAAATTAAATGTATAATCATTAATGTCCCCATCACGATCATAAGACGATGATCCATCAAATAATACCGATAGATTATATACTTTGAAGGTGAAGTTTGCTACTGGTGGATTCTCATCCCATTCTGACATCAATGGGTAATTATCGTTATTACTACCACCAGATATATTATATGGTATGTCACCTAAACCATCACCATCACTATCTATTCCAGAATAATTAGACCAGAAATTACCACCTATTGGATAAATTTCATTCCACGTGTTTGAACTTGCATCATATGCATTTTCAGTATTATCAATAAAATTATTACTGAAAATCTTATTACTATCACAGGTTGATCCAATGTACAAACCTATTGCGTTGTTGTCTATTATTATGTTTTCAAATATTTCGTTGAAATCATTATTATCTCTACTAGTTGCTCCATCATAATGCAGATGAATACCATCACCAGAATTATTCTCTATAAAATTTGAATCAAAGATATTCCACTTACACTCATCAAAAAGATAAAGACCAACAGAATTCCCAACAACAACATTACCCAAAAACTCATTAAAATTATTCCTAAACTGAAGATAAAACCCCTCAAGACTATTATCCTCAACAGAATTATTATCAAAAATATTATAATCACAATAAGACTGCAAATAAACACCATAAGAACTATCAAAAATCGAACAATTAGAAATTAGATTATTATCAGAACTATAAAAAACAACACCATAGAACCGACCACAAATAGTACAATTATCAACAGAAATATTTTCTGAGTTATCCAAACAAAGATTCATATTACTACCATTTTCCAAAGTACAATTCCTGATCTCAATATAGGAAGACTGATAAGCATAAATCTTAGCTTTATTTATCGCATTCTCAACATTCAAAACCAGATCCTCAACAACAACAGGATCGGAAGCAGTACCATGAACATCATAAAAATAAAAAATAGACTCACCAAGAACAGTATTACTCAGAGAAATATAATTATCCAACTGAAAAAGCCTTACACCAAATGCCCCATTGTTATCGAACTCATTACCATCCAAAACATTACCACTACAAGTACTACCAATATCAATCCCATCACCGGAATTAAAACCAACAGAATTATTCAAAAAACTATTAAAATCATTATCTTCCCTAGCGCTACCACCATCATAGTGCAAATGAATACCATCACCAGAATTATTCTCTATAAAATTTGAATCAAAGATATTCCACTTACACTCATCAAAAAGATAAAGACCAACAGAATTCCCAACAACAACATTACCCAAAAACTCATTAAAATTATTCCTAAACTGAAGATAAAACCCCTCAAGACTATTATCCTCAACAGAATTATTATCAAAAATATTATAATCACAATAAGACTGCAAATAAACACCATAAGAACTATCAAAAATCGAACAATTAGAAATTAGATTATTATCAGAACTATAAAAAACAACACCATAGAACCGACCACAAATAGTACAATTATCAACAGAAATATTTTCTGAGTTATCCAAACAAAGATTCATATTACTACCATTTTCCAAAGTACAATTCCTGATCTCAATATAGGAAGACTGATAAGCATAAATCTTAGCTTTATTTATCGCATTCTCAACATTCAAAACCAGATCCTCAACAACAACAGGATCGGAAGCAGTACCATGAACATCATAAAAATAAAAAATAGACTCACCAAGAACAGTATTACTCAGAGAAATATAATTATCCAACTGAAA
Organism: uncultured Thermoplasmatales archaeon; assembly: GCA_964533085.1. Taxonomy (GTDB): domain Archaea; phylum Thermoplasmatota; class E2; order DHVEG-1; family DHVEG-1; genus SG8-52-3. Next base: position 4,404 of record CAZHIY010000066.1, read on the forward strand.
AAGCCTTACACCAAATGCCCCATTGTTATCGAACTCATTACCATCCAAAACATTACCACTACAAGTACTACCAATATCAATCCCATCACCGGAATTAAAACCAACAGAATTATTCAAAAAACTATTAAAATCACTATCATCACTAATACCACCATAGTGCAAATGAATACCATCACCAGTATTATTTTCTATAAAGTTTGAATCAAAGATATTAAACTTACACTCATCAAAAAGATAAACGCCGATAGAATTTTCCTCAATAGTGTTATTATTAATATTGTTATACTCGCAATTAGCATTCAGATATAGTCCATTGGTACCTTTAATAATCGTAAAATTTCTTATAACAGAGTTATTAGTTGATATCTCAATTGTATTTCCACTACTACCTCCATCGATAATAGTTGATTCTCTATTCTCACCAATAAGACTAATTGTTTTATCTATTACAATATTTTCAATATATGGTGAACTATCATTATAGACAAAAATTTTATCACCACTACTTGCATTTTCAATTGCATCCTGAATCATACTGTAGTTACCAGAGCCTAAACCACCGACATATAAGATACCTCTGCCAATAGGTATATACTCATTTTTAATAACCATCCCATCTGCAAGGACAAAACTTATTCCAACAAACAAAAGAATTATAGTAGAAATCAAACCTATTTTAAACATACTCTTATGCGTTTTCCAAACTCCTCCCTATAGAACAATTTTTAGAAATTCTTATATAATATTTTGATATAAATGTAACTGTAACAATTTTTTTTATTAAAAATCTACGAATATAAAATTTAAATACGACTGAATTTGCTCATTGGTGCCAATAAAAATTACGCCCAAAACATTTTTTACTGAATAAATGGTTTATCTAGGATAATTATGAATGAAGAGCTACCCATAAACACCCATAAAGCAATAGAGGAAATAAAACTAGATAATACTAATGGATCAGTAGAACTTGCAAAGAAATCAGCAGGGATATTGATCGATCTTATAAACCAAGATGGCTCTTTGGCTCAAATTAAAAATGCTTCTTACTCTTTAATAAATGCCCAACCAAACATGGCATCTATTTTCAATCTAGTTAATAATTTGATGTTAAATATAGATAAAAACAAAAACCAACAACCAAAAAAAATTGTACATACCTTTTGTAAAAAATATCAACAAAATTTAGAAATCTCAGAGAAAAAGATAAGCAAGCTAGCAACTGAGCTTATCAAAAACAATTCAACAATAATTACTCATTCATATAGTTCCACAGTTTTAAATACGCTTCTTTATGCAAAACAATCTGGAAAAAAATTCTCTGTTATTTGCACTGAATCACGTCCAAAAAATGAGGGCATAAATCTTGCAAAACAGCTGGGAAAAGGCAAAATAAAAGTAAAACTTTTAGTTGATTCCGCTGTTTTTTCATTAATACCATATGCTGATATGATTCTAATTGGGGGAGATGCATTAACAGATTCTGGTCTAATTAATAAAATCGGAACAAAAGGAATAGCAATGACAGCACAGCATCATAACACACCATTCTACACTCTATGTTCCACTATAAAATTCCTCCCGAAAAACTATCCTGTTACTCTTGATCATTTGAAAAATCCAGACGAAATAATAAAAAGTAAGATGCCAAACGTCATACCAGTAAATTACTATTTTGATTACACACCTTTGGATTGTATTACAGGAGTTATCACAGAAAAAGAAATACTAAAACCAGAGGATATTAAAGAAAGAATAAAAAATCAAAAAATTCATAATAGTTTATCAAAAATACCAATTAATGATGATTAATAAGGTATCATTAATTTGACCATACTCCATGTCCTTTTTTTCTTAATCTTTCTGTTAGCTTTTGTTCAATTATTTCTGCTTCTTTTCGGGTTTGAATTGGATTGAATTTCTTATATTTTCTAGGTCTTAGCCATAAGCCATACCTTTTTGCGTAGCTATTTGACTTATAGCCCTGCTTATGTTGTTTGAATCTTATTAATGGCATATGTGCGGATTGTCCTACATAAAAACATACTTTCCTAGGATTCATATTAGGATTTCTTATCCTAAATTTTTTTGATTTTAACACTTCTTTATCAAGTTCTATTACATAAACGAAATATGGCATTTCTTCATCTATATATCAAATTATATTTAATCTTTTTACTTAAATTAGCTGAAAAATTTGAAATTGATAATTTTATATATTTTATAAAGATTTAAAATATGGAGATATTATAAATGAGTAAAATCAAACCTATACAATTTATATTCTGTATTTTCTGTACTACATTTCTATTAATATCTTCATTTTCTGTTGCTTCTGATAAAAAAATATATGATAAAAAGGTACAAATTCTAGGAGCTGAAATGCTTTGGATTGACGCAGATAGTAACCTAGGAAAACTAGAACTCAACAGTGGATTTCTTCATGGCAGAGATGAACAATATGCTAGTTATAATGATTCACTAATTGAAGCGCTCAAACCAGAAGAATGGCGATTATACAAATATTATTCGTATGAGTTGGCTACGCAAAATTATGCAAATATTACTTATGGTCTTTCAGATCATTATGCATGGTATAAAGGAGGTTTTCCTAATGCAGATCCATGGAATAACTGGACAGAATATGAGGAATACATACTTTATGTTATGCAGGTTTATGATTATTACTTCCCAGATTATCCAGTAGAATATTACGATATTTGGAATGAGCCCGATCATCCATATTTCTGGACCGGGAATTATAGTCAACTTTTAGAACTGTTTTATAGAGCATATAACGTTGTAAAGTCATATAATCCAGTAGCAAAAGTAGTTGGGCCAAGTATCGCATGGTTTAGACCTGGAGAGAGCGGTGTTGAAGGGATAGTTGATTTTCTAATAGATCTTGATAACATATATGGGATTAGACTAGATGCTATAGCATGGCATGAAAACGGTGGTACTTCTTATGATACACGGCCTAATGGTATTCCAGTAAGAGCAAGTTATCTTAGACAGAAAATTAAATTTTATTTTCAAAACTATTCACCAGAACTTCATGTCAATGAATTTATGGGAAAACAAGTACATCTGTCTCCAGGTTGGAATGTTGGCTTTTTATATTATTTAGAAAAAGCTGAAATCGATAGATCCATACGCGCATGTTGGTGGATTTATTCAACTGATCCATATGATTATTGGTGCGATTGCTGGGCAGGACTTAATGGCCTTCTTATGAAAGATGGAAAAACACCTCAACCAGCATATTGGATATGGCTTAATCATGCACAAATGGAAGAAGATAACAAGCTTCAGGTCTCATTTTCAGATGCCTACACAAATGTTATCGCAACAAGAAATAATTCTTCAAATATTGTTAGATTATTAACTGGCAGATATCTAAAATCAACTCCAAGTGATGTGACAATTAACATTAATGATTATACATTTTCAAAAAATGTTAGAGCTAAAATTGAAAGAGTTCCAAATGATCCAAATTTCTATACAGACCCACCAAAAGCAAAAGGTATGCCAGAAGGCCCAATTTTAGTTTCAAATGAAATCCTTGAAGTAATAGATGAATCATTTCAGATAAATATTGACAATTACATCGATGGTGATGCTTACATTTTAACAATCTATCCTGCACCAACTAAGCCAAACATATCAGGCCCTTTATCCGGAAAAACAAAGACAAATTATTATTATAAATTTGTTTCAGAAAATCCCTCAAATTCAGATCTATATTATTATATAGACTGGGGAGATGGAAATATTGAGGTTTGGTTTGGACCATATTCAGCAGGCAAAGAAATAATAATAAGTCATAGCTGGGATGATAAAGGATCTTTTAATATTCAAGCAAAAGCCAAAGATGTGTATGAATTAGAAAGTGATTGGAATAATCTAATAATTACGATTCCAAGAGAAAAAATAGCAACTAATTTACCGCTACAAAAGTTATTTGAGAAAATACAAAACACATTACCAATTCTGAGATTTTTGTTAACAATTTAACTTAGAAATAGATTAGATAAAAGCTTCTTTTATTGCTTCAGCAAACTCCATTACATCTTTTTTTGTGGTGTTAAAAGAACACATCCATCTAACCTCTGAATTTGGTACATTAAAAACATGAAATCCATATCTCTTTTGTATCTTAGTTACGATTTCTTCAGGAATTGACGCAAAAACTGCATTGACTTGAACTTTTTGAGTAATTTTCACTCCTCCAATATCTTTAACTTCGCTGTACAGTATTTGAGCCATTTCATTTGCATGTTTAGCATTTTTCAGCCATAGATCATTTGAAAGTAATGCTTCAAATTGTGCAGAAATATATCTCATCTTTGAAGTAAGATGCATTCCCTGCTTTCTTATGAATTCAAAATTTTTTGACAGATTTTTATCAAAAAATACTACATCGCCAAACATCATACCGTTTTTAGTTCCACCAAAAGATAAAACGTCCACTCCAGCATTACGGGAAATAGTTGCTAAATCTACATTTAAACTTACTGCAGCATTGCAAAGTCTTGCCCCATCCATATGAAGTAGCATTTTATTTTTATGTGCAAAATCAGAGATGTTCTTTATTTCTTCTTTTGTATAAATTGTTCCATACTCGGTTGCTTGAGTAATTGATATCACTTTTGGCTGTGCCATATGAGGATCGGCAAATCCAACAATATAAGGTTTCAATAAATCAACTGTAAGTTTACCATCTGTCGTTGGAATTACTGTAAGCTTACATCCAGTAAATTTCTCGGGACCACAACATTCATGAACGTTCATATGTGCAGTTTCTGCACAAAAAATAGAATTAAAGGATTCAGTAACAGATTTAAGACCCAAAATATTTGCGGCAGTACCATTGCCGACAAAGTAGACATCAATTTCCTTTCCAAAATGTTCTTTGAATTTATTTACTGCACGAATTGTATACCCGTCATCACCATATGCAACCGCATACCCTGTATTTACAGACTCGATAGCCTTAATTATATCTGGATGAACACCAGAGTGATTATCACTACCAAACTCATAGTTTATTGTCATAGTATTTCTTGAAATTGAAGTATTATTTATAATCTTTTAGAATCTCAATAAAAACTGGGCTGTCGGTTAAAATTATTTCTTCAGCATTTAAAATTATCTCAGACCCAGTTACATCTGTTAATATTACCTGCCCTGTTATTTCTTCCGGAAGATCATCTTCACCCCATAATACATATACTACATCCTTCTCCATCGTAAATTTAAACTGACCATCACTAAGTTTCTCACAATTATCAAAATAATCAATTTTTTCAACTAATGTCTGAAGAGCATAATATGTATTTTCTTTATCAGGTTCAAATTTTTGTGAGGATATCATAATCCCTGGATGAAATA
>CAZHIY010000067.1:0-9735 GCA_964533085.1 uncultured Thermoplasmatales archaeon
TAATCTAAAGAAAAAAAAGGCTACCAGAAATAGAATTGATGCAACAATGGTCAAAACTGCTGCTATCTTCCAGTTTGATGCAAAAACAATAGGAATTGGACCGATAAGAACAACTCCTCCTCCTTTTACAGATGTTTTTTTTTTGGGGTTTTAGTTCTGAATTTATGGTTTGATTCTTATCAATTTCATTGTAATTTGTAAAACCAATCATAAAAAGAAATATTGCGATGATAACAAATACGAAACCTAATAATGCATAAATTCCAGATCCCGAAAGAAAGGGGAAAATAAGAAAAACACCGGTTTTAACATCACCTGATAAAAAACCAAAATAGAAAAAGAAAATTCCAAGTATTAAACTTAATAGAGAAAAAAAAAGTGAATTTTATTCATTTCCCATCTAAACAATTACTAAATGTTTTTATCATATTTATTAGTGAACATGCAACTGTTACTGGACCAACTCCTCCAGGTACTGGAGTGATTTTGCCAGCTTTTACTTTCACTGATTCAAAATCTACATCACCACATATTCTATCTTCTGTTTTAACAATTCCAACATCTATTACAACAGCACCATTTTTTATATAATTACTATTAATAAGATTTGGAACACCAGTTGCTGATATAAGGATATCAGCATTACAAGTATAATTTTTTAAATCCTTTGTAAAAACATGGCATATTGTAACTGTTGCATTTCTGTTAAGCAATAGGGCTGCAAGTGGTTTACCAACATGATTGCTATGGTTTATAATAACTATATTTTTACCCTTATAATCTGTTTTTTCATGATCAAGAATTGTAAGTACTGACAAAGGAGTTATTGGAACAATGTATTCATCACCGTTTAAAGTTTTTCCAATGTTATAAGGATTTAATCCTTCAACATCCTTTTTTGGATCGATAGCATTAATCAATTTATCTTGAGAAATATGACCTGGAAGTGGTAATTGTATCAAAATTCCATGGACATTACTATCATTATTTAATTTGTTGATAGAATCTGAAACCTCTTCTTCTGCTACATTTTCCTGAAATTCCAGATGCTCTGATATAATTCCAACATCATTACATGCTTTATCTCTTAATCTTAAATACAACTTTGATGATGTATCATTACCAATTAAAATTGTAGTAATTTTTGGTACTATCTTATATTTAGATTTTAACTTTATAACTTTATTTGATATATTGTTTTTTAGCTCTTCTGCTATCTTTCTACCATCAATTTCTATTGCAGTCATTTTGAATCTTAAAAGTAAATTTGCATTTGGTTATTAATCCTATGGTTTCTTACCAATTGCATAGAACTGTGGGAAGAAATTTAGCTGAACACCTTCATCAAGTGACCTGAGATAATCATATTCCCATTTGTCTATATCATTCTGTGATAACCCTGCCTCCTTCAATGCCTTTACATAGAAGTCTCTTGCATGGAAATAATAGGCCCTATCCTCCTTACAACTCCATATACGGGTATTCCCAATTCCTACAATGGTTTCAAGGCCAGCTCTTACAAAAAGTAAACGTAGTTTTCTACCAATATGAGGATCACCACCCCTAGATTTTATTGCTTCTCCAGCAAATATGGGATCAACCTTTTGATGCTCAGGATAGTGAAGTTTACCGCCATAATCCGGTTCAAGTGATGCAAGAACAGTTCCACCAGGTTTTGTAACACGTGCCATTTCATTGACAACCTTTTGTGGGTCTTCTGCCCACATAAGAAGTAAATTACAGGTGACAATGTCAAACATATAATCTTCAAAAGGAAGATTTTCTGCTTCACCAACCCGCAATTCAACATTATTATACATATTTAGTACTTTTTTAGCTACCTTTATCATTTCTTCTGATCCATCAATAGCAATAATCTTTCCCTTTGTCAAATGAGCAATATCACGAGTAACCATTCCTGAACCGCATCCAATATCAAGTATTAGTTCAGCATCTTTCACTCCTATTTTTAAATAAAGAGGTATTCTTTCCTCAGCTGTTTCAAGAGCTTGAAGTTCGAGTTTTTTAATAAAAACCTCTAAGTCTTCTTTTGATCTTTCATGAGAGCTAACTTTACCTTTTGGTTTCATTTTCAAATAAATATTAGAATATTTAGTATAAATCTTTCTTTTCTACAAAAAACCAATGTATTGTTTTTTCTAAATAAATTAAAAAATAGTAAAAAATCATGAAAAAATTTATTTTATATTAAACACATATAATTTAATTAAAGGTAGACCTAAAAATGAAAATATATCTAAAATATATATCAATTATTCTAATTATTATTTTATTTCTAGGAATAAGTTTAATACCTGTTCAAATCGCAAAAAAAATAAATAAAAATTCAACAAATATGATTGACGGACAGATTTTATTTGCACCCATCTATTCAACATCAACATTCTTAATTGATAAGGATGGCAATATTTTAAAAAATTGGACAAGTGAAAGTCTTCCAGGTCAATCTATCTATATGTCAGATAATGGAGCAATTATTCGTACTATGAAGCTTGCCTTATTAGCACCAGGTGGGGGAGCTGGCGGAGGGATTCAAAAAATTTCTAGGGAAGGAACAATAAACTGGGAATTTACATACAATACTGATGATTATCTAAGTCATCATGATATTGAACCACTTCCCAATGGAAATATCCTAATGATTGCATGGGAATATAGAACACGTGAAGAAGCAATTGATGCAGGGAGGAAACCATATACAATTTTTGGCGAAGTATTTTCGCCTGATCATATTATTGAAGTTAAACCTACAGGTCCAACAACTGGTGATATTGTATGGAAATGGTATGCCTGGGATCATCTCATTCAGGATTATGATCCAACAAAAGACAATTATGGTGTTGTAGAAGACCACCCAGAGCTAATTGATATTAACTTTGGAGATACTGATGCTTCAACTAAGGCTGATTGGCTCCATACTAACTCTATCGATTACAATGAAGAATTAGATCAAATACTACTTAGCGTTCATAACTTTAATGAAATATGGATAATCGACCATAGTACTACCATAGAAGAAGCTACAGGTCATACAGGTGGAAACAGCGGTAAAGGAGGTGACATTCTTTATCGATGGGGAAATCCAAAATCTTATAAAGCTGGAAATAAAACCGATCAAAAGTTCTTTGAACAACATGATGCAACATGGGTAACAAAAGGATATCCTGGAGAAGGGAACATACTTGTATTTAACAATGGAGTTAGTCGTCCTGAAGGAAAATATTCCTCAATCGATGAAATCATTCCTCCAGTTTATAGCAATGACACTTATTACATTGAACCTGGATCAGCCTTTAGTCCTGAGGAACAATTATGGATATATACTGCAGAAAATCCAACTGATTTTTATTCACATTATGCAAGCGGAGCTCAACGACTTTCAGATGGAAACACACTTATCTGTGATGCAGTTGCTGGTAGATTTTTTGAAGTAACTCAAGATAAGGAAACAATTTGGGAGTATATCAATCCTTATCCAATCCACTTTATAACTCATGTGTTTAAAATTCAATATTTACCACCCAAGGAACCGGAACAAGGAGAACCTGACTTAGATAGTATTGGAAGCCTGAATTGGCCACAAGCAAAAAAGAGAACTACTTTACAAGGTGATTTTTTAATAAAAAACATTGGTAAGGCAAATTCAAATCTTAACTGGAAAATAAAGTCATATCCAGAATGGGGAATTTGGGAATTCAGTCCTGAATCTGGAAAGAACCTCACGCCAGAGGATGGAGAGATAAATGTTCATGTTTCAGTAGGTGTTCCAGATGAGGAAAATACTGAATTCGAAGGATACATTACTATAGAAAATCAGGATAATCCTGAAGATTTTGATGTCATTCCAATATATTTAAAAACACCAAGAACAAGGTTCTATATTATTCCATTTAGAGATTTTTTGAAGAATCATCCAAATTTTTTCCCAATTTTTAAACTATTTCTAAAAAAAATTGTATAATATTCTTAATCCCATATTTTAAATAAATAATACTTATTCCCATTTTGATGAAACCCATTCTACAGGTAGCTCTTGATCTTCTCAATGAAAATAGAGCACTTGTCATTGCAAAAGACTCAGTCATTGGTGGGGCTGATTGGTTAGAAGCAGGAACTCCACTAATAAAAAGCGAGGGAATGGAAATAGTACGGAAATTAAAGGAAACCTATCCAGATAAAACTCTAGTAGCTGACATGAAAACAATGGATACAGGTGCATTTGAAACTGAAATGGCAGCAAAAGCAGGAGCAGATGTTGTATGCGTCCTTGCTGTATCAGATGATAGTACAATTCTTGAAGCCTTGAAATCAGCAAGGAAATATGGAGTAAAGTTAATGGTGGATCTCATTGGTGTAAAAGATGAGGTAAAACGTGCAATGGAACTGGAAAAGATGGGTGTGAACTATCTATGTATACATGTTGGTATAGACGAACAAATGACTGGTAAAACTCCATTTAGTACCCTTTCAAATCTTGTAAAAAATACAAATGTTCCAATAGCAGTAGCTGGTGGAATAAATAGTGAGACAGCTGCAGATATTGTTAACGCAGGAGCGAGTATTGTAATAGTTGGAGGAGCTATCACAAAGGCAAAAGATGTAAAAAATGCAACAGAACAGATAAAAAAATCAATAAATGAAAATAAATCAATAAAAACTAAACTTTTTAAGAAATATGACAAATCAGAATTGAGAAAAGCCTTTTCACTTGTTTCTACCCCAAATATTACAGATGCAATGCATAAACAAGGTGCAATGCAAGATATTAGACCAATAAAACTAGGTTTTCATATGGTAGGTAAAGCATTAACTGTTAGAACCGTTGACGGAGACTGGGCAAAACCTATTGAGGCAATCGATAAGGCAGAAAAAGGTGATATAATCGTTGTTGACGTGAGTGGTGGAAAAACCGCTATATGGGGAGAGCTCGCAACGTGGAGTGCAAAACTTAAAGGTCTTGCTGGGGTGGTAATAGATGGTGCTGTAAGAGACCTTGACGACCTTGTAAAAATGGATTTCCCCGTTTTTTCAAGACATATCTCTTCTAATGCTGGTGAACCTAAAGGCTTTGGGGAAATTGGAGCAGAAATTATTTGTGGAAATCAAACAATAAAAACAAGTGACTGGATTATTGGCGATGACTCTGGAGTTGTTGTAGTTCCACAAGAAATAGCTCAGGAAATAGCAAACCGTGCACTCGATGTAAAGGAACACGAAAACCGTATACGTGAAGAAATTAAAAGCGGTGGTTCACTAGGCACAGTTGTAAAAGTGAAGAAATGGGAGAAAAAAATTGGATGAACAAGTTAATTTTTTTTAAGGATTTAACAAAGTTAAGTGATGCCCTCGAGAATTTCAATTTTGACAGTTTTTCTGGAAAATCTGTACCAGTTAAACTTCATATGGGAGAAATTAGAAACAAACATTTTCTAAAGCCTGATTTAGCAAAAGTTGTAGTTGACGCACTAAAATCTGTAAATGCAAAGCCTCATCTTTATGATACCACAGTTGCTTATCCCGGGCTTAGAAGTACAAAAAAAGGTTATGAAAAAGTAGCAAAAATTCATGGTTTTACAAAGAAAAAGGTTGGTTGTGAAGTAGTTATTGATGATAAAGGTAAGTTTGTAAATATCGATGGAAGAGATTATGAAGTTGGAAACCACATTTTTGATTCCTCCCATATTTTCGGATTAACTCACTTAAAGGGACACATCCAATCTGGCATGGGAGGAGCTATTAAGAATTTTGGAATGGGTTGTGTAACAAAAGAAACAAAAAGAAATATTCATCATGGCAGTAAACCTGTTTTTCATAAAGACTCTTGCACGTATTGTGGAGTGTGTGCGGAGGTATGTCCCTTCGAAGCAATTACTGTTAAAGAAAAAAATTGGGAAATAAGTAATAGGAGATGTTTTGGTTGTGGAGTTTGCGTTGATGCATGCGAGACTGGCGCAATTATAAACAAGGATGAAAATTTTCAATACCTTCTGACTTGTTCGGCAAAAGCTTGTGTTCAAAACAAAAATGTAATTTATTTAAATGAGCTAAAACGAATAGCAAAAAGTTGTGATTGCGATCCGACTAAAAATCCAATAATATGTCCTGATATAGGTTATATTGTTTCAGATGATATCGTTGCAATTGATAAGGCATCGCTTGATCTAATAAATAATGTAAAAAAAGATATTTTTGAGAAGGAAAATAAAGTAAATCCATACAAACAAATAAAATTTGGAGAAGATATTGGGCTTGGATCTGGTTCTTATCAACTAATCGAATTATAAATTTATTTTATAGTTGGTTTTCCTATTGGTAGAATTGTTTTTCCGTAGGTCTCGTTTATTATCTCAGCCATTGCTAGATAAATAGCACTCAGTCCACAAATGATTCCTTCAAAACCTGCAATTTTACCAATTTGCTGACCGGTTTCTGTTAAGCTCCCAATAAAATGGCTTAGGGCAAGAAGCCAGAATAGAATGGTTAATGACAGAAAAACAAACTGAAGGGCCTTTGGTTTCTTAAGTGTTGATATAAACATAAGACCAGTAAAAAGTCCCCAGAAAAATAGATATGCTCCAAGAGCTGTATCTCCTGGTTTTTGAAATGTTGGAAACATTGTTGGAAGTATTAGTAAAAATACAAAACTCAGCCAAAATAAACCATATGAGGTAAAAGCTGTTACACCAAAGGAATTACCTTTTTTAAATTCTAGTATTCCTGCAATAATTTGAGCAATACCACCATAGCATAAACCCATAGCAAGAATCATTGTGCCAAGTGAAAAAAATCCTGCATTATGGATGTTTAATAGTACTGTTGTCATACCAAAACCCATCAGACCAAGAGGTGCAGGATTTGCTAAAATATTATTATCAGCCATACTAAATCACTTAGGGGCTGAATAAAAATCCTGTTTAAATATCTATCTTAAAAAATCATATAAATATTTATTTAAAACTAAAAACAACAACAAAAGCAGATAATAGCATTATAATAACTATTGCTAGGACAATTAGTTTATAAAGCCAACTTTTTATTGTTTTCTTTTTAATTTTAATATTAGCTCACCTTTAATTCCAAATAGAAATCATCAAATGATTTAATAGTACTATCTTTTTTTCCTTTAACTTTTACTTCTTTTTGAATCTGTATATATCCCTCTTTTATCAATCCGTCCTTTTTACTTGAATTAAGAACTTCTATTTCCGAAAGTTTTATGTCTCCTTTTTGTTCAATAATTCTTATGATTTCATCTTGATTTTCATTTATCCATTTTATAAGATTTTTACCATCTTTTTTAAGGGTTGGCCCAATTTTTGAATACACTGGAATAATTTTTGTTATTTTTTCTTGGATTTCTGGCTTTCCTGCTATAAATTTATGAGAATCCGGGTACTTTAATGTTTTTTTAATAATAAACTCACATTGTTTATATTTTGATATCATATCTTCTGATGAATAAGTGACAGCAGTATTAAGTGGAGCATTTAATGCTAAACCTTTTTCACTTTTCCAAGATCTAACTTGTAAGATATATTTTTTAACCGCCTCACCAATTGCCTCACCTTTTTTATCAATTAGTACTGGTTCTGGCCAATCTGAAATATGAATACTTGCTTTTCCTTCAAATTGTTTATAGAGATCAAAATAAATTTCTTCTGTTATATGTGGAATGAAGGGGGAAAAAAGCTTCAGAATTCCAAGACCAATTGTGTAAAGTGTGTATTTGATGCTTTCAACATTTTTGTTTTCATATATTGAAGATTTTATCATTTCCAAGTAATGATCAGCCAGCTCATGCCACAGGAAATATTCTACATCCTTCATCGTTTGAGAGTAGTCAAACCTGTCCATTTGTTCAGTACATTTTTTCACAAGCTTGCTATATATTGTAAGAATCCATTTATCAATATCTGTTGGTTCAATTTCTTTTGGTTTTTCGTCTTTTATTATATTTGTAATAAATTGTTGAACATTCCAAATCTTTCTAAGAAGCTTTACACCACGGATAACATCTTTTTTTCTAAACGGATTATCCTCTCCAAGTGCACAGCTTGCAGCATAGCATCTGAATGCGTCAGATCCATATTCATTTATTACCTCTATTGGATCAATAACATTTCCAAGACTAGCATGCATTGGTGTTCCATCTTCTGATAATATAAACCCTCCCATCATCATATTTTCAAAAGGTTTTTCATCTGTTAGAAGGCTACATCGTAAAATTGTGTAAAATGCCCAGGTTCGAATTATATCATGAGCCTGAGGTCTAAGAGACATTGGATAATATTTTTTGAATTTTTCATCATCTCTATACCAGAATGTGTTATAAAGAGGTGAAATGGAAGAGTCCATCCAGGTGTCAAAAACATCTTCGCAACCCTTCAACTCTCCACAACATATTGGGCAATTATCAACTGGTGGTTTGTCAATTGTTGGATCTATGTAGCAATCCTCGATTCTAGCAAGCACCACTTCATTACAATCCTTGCATTCCCAAAGAGGAATTGGTGTTGCAAAATACCGCTGTCTAGATATTACCCAATCCCATTCAAGACTATTTACCCAGTCCTCAAGTCTGATTTTCATAAATTCTGGATACCAGTTCATTTCATCAGATTTTTCTAGGACCATTTGTTTAAATTGTGTTGTTTTCAAAAACCATTGTTCAGCATTTACAAATTCTACCGGAGTTTTACAACGCCAGCATAAACCTACATTTTGATCAAGAGGTTCTTGCTTGAGTAATATATTATTTTTTTCTAAATCATCAATCACTGCTTTTCTTGCATCAATGATTTTCATTCCTTTGTATTTCCCACATAGATCTGTCATACATCCTTCTTCATCAATGCTCATTTCTATTGGGAGTTTATATTTAAAAACCCAGTTTAAGTCCTCTTTATCACCAACTGTACACACCATTACAATACCTGTACCAAAATTCGGATCAACAGCTTCATCTTCAACAATTTTAACCTCTTTATCAAAAAGTGGAACAACTAGTATTTGATTTAAGAGCCATGGCGCTCGTTCATCTGTTGGATGAACAGCTACTATCTGGCATGAGGGAAGCATTTCAGGTCTTGTGGTAGCAATTTCAATAAAGGCACCTTTTTCATCTTTTCCAATACTATGATATTTAAACACCTGTTCGGGAGGTTGTTTTTTGAAATAAAATTTAATGGTATTTAATTTCGTTGTTCTTTCTGCATATGTAACTTCTGCATCTGCCATAGCAGTCATACATCGTGGACACCAATTTACCGGGAATTTTCCTTTATAGATATGTCCCATATTATAAAGCTCAATAAATGAGATCTGTGTTATTCTGCGGTAATATTCCGCGTTTGTCTGATAGTAAATTGTTGGGTCCATGCTTTCCCCCAAGATTATAAACTGGTCAGTCATGGTTTTAATGTTTTTTTCTGCAAATTCAGAACAGAGTTTTGTAAACTTGTGTCTGTCTATGTCCTTTCTAGTTATGTTTAATTGTCTTTCCACTCGTTCTTCGATTGGTATTCCATTTACGTCAAAACAAAGTGGGAAAAATACATTGAAGTTCTGCATACGTTTGTATCTAGCAGCAAAATCAATATGGGTATAATGAACAGCATGACCCGCATGAAGAGGTCCAGATGCATATCTAGGTGGCACATCTATACTATAAGTAGTTTTATTCCTATCAAAATCAAAATTGTAGATTTTCATTTC
>CAZHIY010000068.1:0-9703 GCA_964533085.1 uncultured Thermoplasmatales archaeon
TTCTCCTTGAAAAATCACAAAATTTATTTAACGCATTAAGATACAAACCAACAGAGGATCTACCAATTGTTTTCAACCAGGTTTGAACTTCAACATATTCCTCAAGATGTTTTTTTGAAAAACATTTAATACCGCTTTTCTCTTCATTTTCCTTGGGGGTTGATACCACGTTTATCGACCTCCAGCCCCTTGAGTGTTCGTGCACTCCTGGGGCAATCATTCATATCTTTTAAATCATAATCACCTTAGGTTAGACTAGCAGAAAATCCTAAGGAGTTCTCTCCTTATAAACCCTGATATAGGTGCATTGAAAGTACTCCTGAAAATTCCTAATAGACCATGATTTGTACAAGAAAGAAAACCAATCTGTTCTTTACCATGACGTCAGATTATTTTTGGCTGAAAGATCCATCTATCCAGACTCGCATTGAAAACAAACTACAGCAAATAGAATGTACATAATTTGCAAAGAATGAAAAGAATGTTTTACATCATAAAGAAAATATCCAATAGCCAAGAGTGTGATTAATAAGAGAGCAAAAGAATTGATTCTGAATAACAATGAAACAGTATAAAGCAGAAAAAAACCATAGTTGACTATTCCAAGGATGATATTATTTCACCATGGATGAATGTAAATTATCGTTATTTCCTCAGACCATACACAGCCATGTCTAACGTCATGGTATTCAAATCCACCTTCGTAATAGGCACGAACCTCCAAATCAAACAAGAAATTATGGCAATAAGGTATAAAAAGAGGGACACGGTCATCAAGATACCATTCATAAGGAGATGTATAATCCTTAAACGATTTCCAGGAAGTACGACCTTTCAGTTGAAATAGTACTTCTTCTACCTTCTGCGGCTGAGTAACATTTGCCGTAACGTCCAGATCACCGATTACTACTGTGTTACCCCGTCGTGTTACACCCTTCTCAGCATTAAACCAATACAGATGTTCTTCTATCGGTCGAGTCATACTGACCTTTTTTTCGTTTCCACTTCCAAATGCATGGATATACCCCACATTTTTAACGGCTCCAGGCTCAATATATTCATCCACTGTAGAACAAATATATACTGTTCCATCGCTACCTATACAAGGAGAAGTGCTTAACTCTCCTGCCTTACCATTTGGAAAAGGCACACTGTACTCCCATCGCAATGTGCCATCAGGGTTGAAAGCATAGAATGTTTTACCTATGGAGACATAAATGATACCCTCGCTGTCAATAGCCGGGGAACACACAGCTGTGCCACCTTCAAAGTCATATCTCCATTTAATGCTACCATCCTCTGGGTTGAGAGCAAATAGTTTCTTTCCAATGATATAAACTATGCCGTCTGTTCCAATTGTTGCAGCTTCATTTCCGCTACCTGGGTTGTTAAACCGCCATTTTACCGTTCCATTGGGATATAGAGCATACAAGTGTCCATCATACGAGCCAAAGTAGATAGTTCCATCATATGCTATTGAGGGCGACGATTTCACCCATCCTCCGGTTTTATACCGCCAACGAAGAGTGCCATTAGGATTCAATGCATAAAGATACTGATCACTGGACCCTATATATATGGTACCATCCTCTCCGATAGCAGGAGAAGAACAAATGTGATAACCTGTTTTATAATCCCATTTGACAGAACCGTTTGGATTTAAGGCGTATACTTGGTATCCTCCCATCAAACCAAAATAAATAGTGCCATCATTGGCTATAGCAGGAGAAGAAGTAATCGAATTACCTGTTCCAGGAGGAGTAAATTTCCATTTTTGGGTACCATCTGGGTTCACAGCATAGAACCTTCCATGGAAAGTTCCGATGTAGATGGTGCCATCTTTTGCTATAGCAGGAACAGATGTACAATAACCATCTGGGTCAAAAATCCATTTTAACGTACCATTGGGATAAACCGCATTCAAATTTAGAGCCGCCGCATACAATGTCTCATTTCTGTCAATGACAATCCCTTCATCTATACTTGAAATAACCCTGAACCGCCATTTCTCCACACCAGAATTATTCGCAGCGCTGAATGGACTACAACCCGTATGCCGAACATCATGGCACTTCATCGGCCACGGACTATCCATTGAACTATCAACTAGTTCTGAGATTGTTTTTCCAAAAGACCGTCCTAAAGATGTTGATTCTTCGTTAACAATATCGTCATCATATCCAAATGCCATGGATGTCAATCCAGAGCAAATAACAAGGCAGATTGTTAAAAATGACAAAGTCAACTTAATGGATTTATTATCCATAGATCAATTTCCCCATATTTAAATATAGAAAACTAACTTAAAAAGGTTTTTATTAATTATAATAAATGATTAAAAAGATTTATTCTAACTTAAAAAAGGATTTTATGTATTTATTGTTTCAGAAAACGGAAAATTATTAGTAAGATAAATTAATTCAGAATAAAGCATTTTATTTGTGGATGGAGGTAACAAAAAGATGAAGAGAAAAATAGTAAGTATTTTTATATGTACGCTGTTAATTGCAACTACCATAATAAATATACCAACAGATTCAAACGTAAAAGCCTCAGGACAAGGAGGCGAAAACAATAATTATTATTTAAACTACACCTATATGAACGAGCAGACGGAATGGATGGGTAATGTGATACACGATAATACGATTTGGGAAGGCGATATTCGTAAAGGACGTGCGTTCGCAACCAAAGGAGGACATGCAACAGAGAACCATATAGAAGATGAATTGGAGGATATGAATCTGGAAGAGGTAAAAAAAGAGCCTATTGGACCTCTAGAGGATAAACCTTTTTGGTATTATTCTAATAAGCTCGAAACTATTGATTACAGGTTTCAGATAAATCATCCAGATTATGAATATGAAACAGGATTCCCTTCCAAGGTTCCTAAGAATGAGACATTTCCTTTACCAAGCGCGTTGTACCCCAATCAAAATTATACTTTTAACGGAGTAAGAGTTTACCGTTTTGAAGATCTTCCTCTAACTCCAGATTGGCGTAATGAAGATTACTATAATTTATCTTATGAACAAGTTGAAACAGACTTTGCAGTCTTGGGGAACACTTCCTATATCCCGTTAAATGAGACATTGCCTGAATACCAAGAAGGCATGGTGTTTATGATTAATGAATCAGAAGGGTGTGAATCCAAACTCAATAACGCTACCAATGCTAGCGGCGTGATTCTCATTCATGAGACATATACTGCAGATACTTCAAATTGTTGTGCACCCGTGGTCAGAATTCCTCATAATGACACCAACCTTACTGAAGTACTGGATTTGTTAGAAAATGGAACAGTAATCATTGTAAGTAATGTAAATAATAATGAAACATTAACATTTGAGCCAGTTAATGGAGATAGATGCTGGCCTGCCTATAAATATATGGCATTAGTGGAAACAACCGGATCAGACGTCTGGAAGACTCTAAAATATCCTTACATATGGTCAATTCGTTTTAGAATTAACCCTATAAATTTATGTAAAGGATTTATAGTTTACGATAATAAAACAAATGAAAATAAAGGTACGCATATCATGGGTTTTTCCACAAGGACATGGAAAGGGTATTCTTGGTTAAATTTTGATAAATTCCCAGAAAAAGTTCCGGGTCTACCAGTTTTTTCAGTTAATTACACAGTAGGTAAATTTTTACACGATAACTGTTACGATACGGATGACGTGTTAAATATTACAGGATCATATTTGAATCAGAAATTTTCTAGCCAAAGTTCCTCTGGTACACCTGGTGTCGAGGCGAATAACGTAGTAGGAAAAATTTATTCTGACGAAAACCCTGATAAGGTGACGGTTATATCAGGAAGACCAGATGGCTGGTGGGGAGAGACCACTGGTGATTCTGGAGCCAGTGGAGCTATCGTTTTAGCAATTGCTAAATACATGAAAAAACTGGAAACAGAATATGATATAAAACCAAATTACAATATCACATATCTGTTTACCACTGGTGAAGAATACGGTATGCGAGGTGCCTACCATTATAGAGACAAGTATAAAGATTCTACAGATTTCGTTAGGTGGATTGGATTAGATCAACTTGGGTGGAATGAAGATGGACAAAAATTAGGTGTATTTGCAAGAGATACCGGAACACAGAATGTAGTAGAAGCGGTAGAAAATATTACAGATTACGAAGGGAGAACATCATATGAATTTGAACTTTTTGATGCAACAAAATCTGGCGGCTCTGAAGATACAGTATGGAAGAAAGAGTGTGACACTGTTTGTTTCGTAAAAGACCCCACAGATTATACTTCCTACGATTATCATCGAGCCGGTGAAGATTTCACTAACGGGGACTGTTTGGATAGTACAGATTGGAATGACTTAAATGTTACGTTGGAGTTCTTCTGGGGAATAGTTAAATATTTTTGTTATGCTCCTGCTGATTGTTTATTTGAAGGAGATGTCACTTATCAAGCAATAGATTCTGAAAACGATGGAGATTCGCGGGCAGATTCAATTAAGGCCTCATTCCGGTTGAATACAAGTTTTCCATGTGAAAGAGTCGTGGTTAAAGGCATTCTTAAAGAGCAGCCCTGTGGCAACAGCGTGGGAAGCTTGGTTGAAGATTATCTTATAACAACCGAAGGTAATGACTGTGAGTTCATCTTTCCGATTCCTGACAATCAGACAGATGGGAATTATAAGCTCCAGTTGGAATTGTATAATTTCACAGGAATGATTAATGATCTCATGGGTTCTGACCCTGGTAACTACAATGATTCCGATATCTCATCCAGTTCATTTGAGTTATACCATCCCTTTGGATATCCCCATGTGGGAGAATCCCTTCAATCCTTGACGGATCGAGTAACAGGTTCATTGTTTACCACTACTGAATATGGTATAGCTGATAATATCACTGCCTATGTGAATTTCCTGCCCTGTGGATTACCGTCGAAGAATTCGACATGTTTGTTGTATCGGGCGAATGATTCTGTGCTGATCGGACAAACCGAAAATCTTTCCTTCAGCACCATTGGTGGGGTGTGGAAGACCTATGAATTCCAGGAGCCTAAACCCTTCTTATATAAGGATACCGAGTATATTTTGGTTTGTTGGGGTGAAGGAGATGGAGGTTTGTATTATGATGATTATGTGGATGTACGTGGGCGATATAATGAAACCAGTTTCGGAGGTCCTCCGCCAGATCCTGCAGATTTCAATAATGAGAACAGGCTGTATTCTATCTATTGTGGTTATACAGCTGTCACCCCTGAGATAACCGATGTCTCTGCTACTCCTAACACGGTGGGTTTTGGTTTTAACGTCACCATTAATGCAGAATTTTATGACCCAGGAGGGTTAATCGACATGGTGAAAGTCAACATTTCATATTCTGATAATAATACTGGTAACTATACCATGGATGATATTGGAAACAACACCTATGAGTATGTCTTTAACGACTCTTGGCTGGTAGGGCAATATAATTATTCTATCTGGGCTGTTGACATTTATAATAATACTTACAGCAGCCCCAGGCATGGCTTTAACGTATCCGCCATGGGATCTACTTCCGTGTGCACGATCAAAGACGAATATGGTAATAATGAACCTCTAAATATTACTGATCCGCCATGTAATACTCCGTTAATAGGATATGAGCTACTTGAAAATAATGATGTTCTTCACCTATGGAACTTTTATAACAGCTACTATTTTGACACAGATAGCGGAATACAACTCACAAATCACTACAATGAATACTGGTCTCACAATGCTCTGATGCTAGGATATTACAATAACGATGAATGGAATTTAATCTACCGAACAGACGAGCTTAGTGGATTCAATAAAGATATAGAAAGTGATAATGAGACATTTGTGAATGCAACACTTTGGAAGGATCTCAGTTATGGTGGTTATGATTTCCGATTAGCAATTAGATATCATCTAGGAATTGATGACAATGAGCTCACAGTTAGTCCTTATATTAAAAATCTTGGTGTGGCTATCCCGTATACTCTTGGTTTCGGATGGGAGATGAAGGACATCCAGATAAATATGACGGAGACTGGTGACTATATAAATGTAAACAGAACCATTTATTACCTCAATCAAACCTTGGATAACACTTATACTGACCTATCTGAAACTGAGTTTTATCTTATGGAAAATATTACTGGTACAAGTACTAAGTCTTTGTATTTGAAATGGAACCAGTCACTCAATTATAAACTATGTGTGAAATCTCGGGATGGTCAGTATAATGCTCCTGTTACATTGTTCATCAAGGTTGGAACGTTGGATTCTGGTCAGGAAAAATACACAAAGATGTTTTGGTATGATGCAGAGCAGGTAACCTATTATTTCAATAGTTTTGATGATGGTCCTATGGGTGAGACTTGGGTGTCTTATCCATCTTTTATGGTTGATGGTAGTACTTCTACCCATGCTTCTACAACAGTTAATGGTGATGTTGAGCTTTGTGATGAAAATGATTGTTCTGGTGATGATCTTGGTACGATTTCCATGGTTGAGCTTAGGGTGGCTTCTTATTATTCTGGTAGTCAGCGTGATACTATCCTGCGGCCGGTATTTGGTGGTACTGTTGATGGTTTGGATTATCATTATCAGACTGAAACTCAGGCTGGAACTGGTTGGTCATCTTGGTTTGATATAACCGATGATCCGTTTGCTCCTCGGTCTTGGACTTGGTCTGATGTAGAGGGTTTGGATTGTGATGTGGAAGCAGAATCAGATATGGGGATGTTCACATTGTATTGTTCCAAGGTGGAGATGCGTGTTACTTATACTCTTTATAATTATGATCCGGTTGTAAGTAATCCTGGTCCTGATGATGGTGCAACCGGTGTCAGTATTCAGCCTTTGTTGAATATCACGGTTTATGATCCTGATGGGGATAATATGAACATTACATGGCTCAGTAACAGCAGTGGCAGCTGGCAGATTTTCGGTACTAACAGCAGTGTTGGTAATGGCACGTATCATCAGATTATGGGTAATGCGTCTGAAAATGGAAAATGGTGGTATTGGAAGGTGAATGTTTCTGATGGTGAAGATTATACAGTAAGTAATGTATATAAGTTCTATACTGGTTATCAGTCGAAGATAGAGAACACTGGTTCAACAGATATCAAGGGCTATCTGTTGATTCAGGTTCAGTATTATAACTCTTCAAGTAGTAATTGGGTTGTTGCTGATGACACCGTGAATGAGACAAGTCCGAGGACAATTAATATCAGTGAGCAGTTAGGCCTGGATACAGTGTTTAACGGCTTGGTGAATACAAGTAATATTTCAGGGTTTGGTAATGGTACGTATCGTATTTATGCAGCTTTCCGAGATCCAAATGGGAACATCTTAATAGGTGATGATGAAGCTGAGCTGGTAGCTACGTACGAGTTCACAGTAACATTTGAGTAGGATCGAAACCTTAAATAATCAATATTATCAGGCATTTAATGCCTGATTCTAAATATTTTTTTAGATTGAGTTATATTTCATTTTTTTGTAGAAGAGCAATAAAAATCCTCTGGAGCAAGCTTGAATAATTTCAAGTTCCAATACTTCTCAGAAATTTGTAAGGTAAATAAACTAGTCAAATATCATCTTTAATTTGGATTTCTATTTCCTTACTTAAAAAAATAGATTATATGTTGATTTACTGATTGGCAAGAAAAACTTTATTTAACCTTTAAGGTTTATAAAATATATTTATTTCCGATTTAGAATGGATACGTATTGGAGGATTCATTATAACTCAACCATTAAGATTTGTTTTATATATTTCTTATTTTTTCTTTGGTGTATATGCTTTTAGAAATAAAATTTTTTCAGATCATTATTCTTCAAATAATTTTTTATTTATCATTGTAGCTACAGTAATACTTGCAATTTTAAATATACTGTTTTACTATTTTTATCATACAGAAATTTCCAATTTTTTATATTTAAAGTTCATTAATGCTCTGCTTTGGTCTTTTTTTTGTCTGTGCTCACTGTTGATGATAATCAAATTATTTCAGAAAAATTATAATAATTCATCTAAATATGGGCAAAAATTATCAGCAAATTCATATGCAATTTATGTATTTCATTACCCATTTATTATAACTCTACAATACATTTTAATTAATTGGTCTATATCACCTGTTATAAAATTTATAATAATTGTGATAATTAGTTTATCTATAACTTATTTAATTAGCGAGTATTTTTTACATCGTATTCCAATAATAAAAAATATTTTGTAATAAATCATTAAAAATTCCTTGCCCACCTAGCTGTAATTAAGCTCAATGCTGCAGTAGAAAGAAATGGGTAAAAACCTACTTTGGTGCTTCTTAAAATTCTTTTTATAACATTAATCGACGAATAATACTCCTTAGCAATTCTATTAGTTCCAGATAATAATTCTTCGGGAGACATGTTTTTTGGTTTAAAAACTACATTGTCTAAATCGTATTTAGACCAATCTTTTGTAATTATTCTTCCCTCAGATTCAAGCTGTGTATAAACAGGTGTACCAGGGTAAGGTGTTAAAATCATAAAATTAGTTATATCAAGTTGAATATCATTTGCAAAATTTAAAGTTTTATCAAAAGTCTTTAAAGTATCGGTATCAAAACCAAACATAAAATATCCTAAAACACCAATTCCATAATCATGTATCTTACTAATAGTAGCTGCATATTCCTTTACTTTGTTAGTTTTTTTAGCAATACTGTCGATTGCAATTTGATCAGGTGATTCTAACCCAAGATTAATCTGCATTAAACCGGCATCTGCTGCCAATTTCAACAACTCATCATCTTTTTCAAAATCGTGTATGTTCCCAAGCATATAGAATTTCTTATTAAAATTCTTCATTTCTTTAAAGAGTTTTTTAGAAAAACTTGAATTAAACATTAAGGAACTATCAATAAATACAAAGAATTTACTTGGTAAATAATTAATTTCTTTAACTATATTATTTATTGGTTTTTTTCTAAATTCTCGATAGAGAGGCTTATTTGTAGTACAACAAAATTTACATCCTACAGTACACCCTCTTGTAGCTTCGATACCATCAGGAAATGAGCCATACTTAATTGATTTTCGTATATCAGTAATCGGAGGGACTAATCCGAGATCTACTTTTTCAGTCTGCTTATAAAATGGTTTTAAATCTCTATTTGAAAAATCATTTAATAATTCTGGCCAAAGTTTTTCAGCTTCACCAATTACTACACTATCAGCATGCTGTTTTGCTTCTTCAGGTAAAACAGATGCGTGCCAACCTCCTAAAACAACAGGTGTACTCCTACGCCGGAATTCATCAGCAATTTCATACCCCCTATTAGCTGTTGTAGTCATTATAGAGATCCCGACTAGATCATATTTTTCATCAAATCTTATTGTCTCAACAGTATCATCGATTATATGAACAATGTGTTCTTTTGGAGTTAATGCTGCTAAAGTTAGAACGGTTAAATTTGGTTTAAAAAATGAATTTAATAGCAACTTATAAACTGGCATTGAAGTAAATCTTGATTCACCATTCAATCCCTTCTTGCGTGATTCTGGACAAATTAATAATATTTTCATAAAATCACGATTTAATCATATAATCCTCTATTATCTATCACCCTTTTTATCTTAATTGAATCTCTCGCTAAACTATTTGGTTTTACCAATTTTACAATAGGTTTTGCTATTGTTTTTGAAAC
>CAZHIY010000069.1:0-9646 GCA_964533085.1 uncultured Thermoplasmatales archaeon
TTGACAATAAACCTCCTGTAATTACCTCTATAACTGAAGATATATCTGGAAAAAAGGGCGACACAATTACTATTTATGTTACGTACTCTGATAATATAGAGGTTACTACTGCAATACTATTTTACAAAACTATAACTGAATCAGAATGGACTTCAAAACTTCTAATAAATGGAAGTGTAGATTTACTATTAAATTCAAATAAAAACCTAAATTATTTTGTAACAATTGATGATGCAGCTGGTAATGGTCCTGTTGGTGACCCTTCTACAGATGGTAGTACGTATTATACAATAACTGTATATGATGAAGAGGAGGATGATGGTGAATATATTCGTAATGTATTAGTTGAAGAAGGAGCGCTTAACAGTTGTAAATTTTGCCCAATAATCGCTGAATGGTTATATGAATTATATACTTCAGGTGACTATAATTTTTATTTTGTTACATTAGTTGGACTTGATGAAAAGGCTGGTAACCGTTTATATGATGATTATAACTTATGGGGAATGCCAACTGTATTTATTGATGGAGGATATAAAGTTCTACTTGGAGGAGGGCATGAAAAATCTGAATATGCTCAAGCAATTCGTGATGCTGAATATAGAAGTGTCCCAAATATACAATTAACAGTTGAAGCAGAATACGATAATAATACAGGCAATTTAATTTGTAATGTACTAGTAAAAAATAAGGAAAGTGAAACTTATAACGGACGGCTTAGAGTTTATCTTACAGAAAAAATCTCAAGATGGAGTGGACCTGAAGGTGACCCATATCATTTTGGTTTTATTGAGTATCTTATAAATGAAGAAGTATCAATAAATAGTAACAAAAATGCAACATTTCAAGAAACTAGAAATATATCTAATATGGACCCAGAAAATCTAATGGTAATTGGAGCAGTATTTAGCTCAGAAAAAAAGCAAGGTTATTCAGATCCACCCAACAATAGATTCCCATTTGATGCTTATTATGCTGATGCTGCAGATGGTTCTGAGTTATTAGCAGGTGGAAATCTGCCCCCTTCTATTGGATTCAGTGTACCAAAGATAGGTTATCTACACATAATGGGATTACCAATTTGGGATTATATATTCCGCAAGCCCACTGTTTTAGTAGGTAGGACAAAGATTGTCGCAGAGGCTTTTGATGATTCTGGAATTGAAAAGGTGGAGTTTTATATAGATGACAATTTGGTTAGTGAAGATAACGAACCACCATATGAATTCAGTTTTAGAAAGGTTAAATTATTAAAACGGGTTGTCAGAAGGCATACAATTAGTGTTATTGCTTATGACAATCAAGGAAAAACAGGTACAAATAGTATTGAAGTAACCTGCTATTTTTTATAAAAGAATCTATTTATATTTGATTTTTCTAAAATATAATACAAATCCAATAATCGCTATTAAAAAAACTATTGTCTCAAAGCCTGGTGAACCATTTGTACTACCAGAGTTGGTCGATAGTATTGTGGTATGCTCTTCATAATCTATCCATTTTCCATCACTTTCTAATTTTATATGATAAGTAATTGAATTTACTTCATCCCACTGAAGTGTAATCTTTGTTTCATATGTATCACTACTTTTTTTACTCATTGATATGTTTCTTGGTGCATAACATATTCCCGTTTCCTTATTACATTCATTAATTATTAAGCGTACTGATGTAAAACTTCCGCCACTGATATCAGTTGAAAAAGTAATATCTGATTTAGGCGCTGGATTAGTAGGTATCAATTTGATATCTCCTACTATTGGGTTAGCTGCGGGTACTATTTCGATTATTGAAAAAAACATCAATATACAAAGAAAATAAGTCGTTAGAACCCATCTATTTTTATTTTTCATATTATTCTCACCTTTAGAATTATTTATTCTTAAATCTGCTTCCATAATGAATATAGCAATATTTAAATATTCTTATATGTTTATATTCTATTTATGGGCGAAGTGGAGATTTTTAAAGCATTAGCAGATCCGACCAGATTAAAGATTCTTGAATGCATTAAAAATGGGGAAAAGTGCATCTGTAAAATTATTCCATATACTGGAAAATCCCAACCAAATGTTTCCCAACATTTGAAAGTAATGAACCATGCTGGTATCATTAATGAAAGGAAAGATGGTACCAAGATTATGATAAAAGCATCTAATAAGGATATTTTTAAAATAATTGATCAAGTAAAAAGGATAAAATGAGCTTATGGACCCAATTGATATTTTATTATCTGGAATAGGGACATTGGAAGAGTATCTTTCAGCACATGTACTTACATGTCTAGTACCAGCTTTTTTCATTGCAGGAGCTATAGCTGTTTTTGTTTCAAAAACAACTATTTTAAATTATTTTGGTGTACAAGCAAAAAAATATATTTCTTATTCAATTGCATCGGTTTCTGGCGCAATCCTTGCTGTTTGTAGTTGTACTGTTTTACCTCTGTTTGCAGGTATTTATAAACGTGGTGCAGGAATTGGCCCTGCGACAACATTCTTATTTTCTGGTCCAGCAATAAATATTCTAGCAATAATTCTAACAGCACGAGTTTTAGGATTTGAAATCGGTATTGCTCGTGTGATTGGTGCGGTTTTTATGTCTATTTTTATTGGTCTATTAATGGCATTAATTTTCAGAAAAGAAGAACAAGAAAAAAAGAATAAAAATCTGATGATAAACCAGGATACTGAACAAACAAACCGTCCTATAAAAATATCATTATTATTTTTTATTTTGCTTGTCTTAATTCTTGTGATTGGTGCAGCAAGTAATGAATATATCGAATGGATCCCAAAACTTGCCATTGTTTATTTTCTAACGATTATTGTATCAATAATTCTAATATTTTATTATACGCGTGATGAAGTAAAAAATTGGGGTATGGAAACATGGAATCTTACAAAAAAAATATTTCCAATTCTTCTAATTGGTGTATTTATAGTTGGAATTATTGGTGGAGTTGCTGCATATTTAATTCCCGGTGCAGATCCAGCAACAGCTGTTGGTGTAGCTGTTGCACCATATATTG
Source organism: uncultured Thermoplasmatales archaeon (assembly GCA_964533085.1). GTDB lineage: Archaea > Thermoplasmatota > E2 > DHVEG-1 > DHVEG-1 > SG8-52-3. The sequence continues at coordinate 3,029 of CAZHIY010000069.1, forward strand.
GTGGTAATAATATTTTTTCATGTTTCTTTGCATCAATTATTGGAGCAATACTATACATGCCAACATTGCTTGAAGTGGCAATAGTTGGAGATCTTTTCGGTTATAGTGCAGGAATTATGGGTGGTGGTCCAGCACTTGCATTGTTACTTGCTGGTCCTTCATTGAGTCTTCCAAATATGATTGTTATAACGCGAGTTATTGGTGTTAAAAAAGCCTTAGCTTATATTTGCCTTGTTGTGGTAGTTGCAACTTTTGTAGGTTTTACATATGGAATTATTGTGAGTTAAAAGATGTGATATAAATGAAAATAGAGATATTAGGCACAGGTTGTGCAAAATGTAGGGCAACTGAAAAAATAGTTAAAAAAGCAGTAGAAGAACTTGGAATTCAAGCGGAGGTTGTGAAGGTAGAGGACCTTCAGGATATTATTGATCGAGGAGTAATGATGACTCCAGCAGTAGTTGTTGATGGTGAAGTTAAGATTGCTGGTCATCAACCAACTATTGAAGAAATAAAAAAAATTATAAAATAAAAAAGGAAGAGAGGTGATAAAAAGATGGTTCATAAGAAACTATTAACTGCATCATTTACAATCATTCTTTTTCTACTTTTAAGTGGTTGTACTTCCAATGAAAAAAATGAAAATCCAAACAATGTTGATTGGTTACCAACTTATTCACCAGTTCATTCTCTTGGTTCGGGAAGTGATGATTTCTGGATAAATTATCCTACTAATCATACGAACAGCAGTCAACTAATCACTCATCTATCATGGATTAATGATTCATTAAAAGAAGGCTGTGTTTTATTTGTTGTTCACAAGACAGGTTGTGTAAGTTGTCAACCTCAGGCAGATAGAACAATAAAACTTGCTGAGGATTTTAAAGAACATATTGTATTTTATGACTTAGACATGACACTAGGTGGATCAATTGAAGACAAAGCATATGAATCCTATTTATATGATCCAGATGGTCCACCTGGAATAATTGCTTTTACTGGTATTTTTACACTTATTAATAATAGTGGAACAATAGAATTCGCATGGCATAGTTGGGAACAAGACGTTAATTACAATGTAATGGCAGAATGGTTAAAAGACGGAATTTATTATTGGTACCAAAATAGTGGGGAGTCCTAATGAAAACTGCTATTAAGATTATATTGTCAATGGCAGTTATTATGATTGTTATTGGGATTTTCATACAACCATATGTCGAAGCTGAGGACTATAATATGGTCCCTGCATTTGATTTCTCCGTTGTCGATGAGCAAGGCATGAATTTTTCATTAAGTGATTACAAGGGTGATGTAATCATTATTCATTTTACAGGTCTTGAAACACCACTCTGCATTGAATGCCTTGAGGAGATGGAAGATCAAATTGGAGAACTTAAAGATCTTGATGAGTCAGAAAAAAATGTCACTATAATTACCATAAACCTTAGGAAGAATCCATTTTCCGATACCGGAATGGAAATGGCTGAGCGTGACTTTGGAGTAAATATAAGTTGGCATTGGGTAGAGGATTTCAATCCATATCCAATTGCAGGTCTCTATCAGAAATACTGGACAGTTGATGGTGCATTTTCCAATCCTTCAATTTTATTGATTGATCAGGATTTCAGGATAGTAGGAGTGTATAATGTTTATGCCCTTGGAAAAGGTACAATAGATGGAATCCAAACATATGAATCACTTTCAAAGGACATATCAGATATCGAATCTGGTAATTGGGAAGGTTTTAAAGGAGGTGGTTATAGTGAGGGCATCACTTTTCTAGGTATTTTTATTCTTGGAATTCTTACAGCAGCAACACCATGTTCTATTGCTTTATTGGTTGCAATGATTTCATATGTTGGTTCTTTACAAAAGGATTCTAAAAAAGGATCTAAAAAATTATCAATGCAAGGATTTTGGATAGGTGTGATTTTTACAATTGGTATGTCACTTGTATTCTTTTTATTTGGTATGATAATATCATCACTTGGTATTTTTCTTGAAGTATCAACTTTTTTTTATCTAATTGCAGGGGTTATCCTCATTATCTTAGGAATTAATATTTTTAAACCTTTAAGAGAACTAATTAGATTAAAATCTAAAAACGAATCAAGTTCAAAAATAATGGATAAAGGGCAGAATTTGTTTACCAGAATAAGTAAGAAATCTGTTTATTTTGGTGCTTTTTTCTTAGGTGTATTGTTTTCTATTGGTTGGGCTCCTTGTGCAATATCATTAATGATGCCGGTTTTTGTTTTAATTCTTGCACAAAAGATACCAATTCTTACAGGAGGCTTGTTACTTTTTGTATTTGGTCTAGGACATGGGATCCCAATTATACCATTATGTTCCGTTACAAGCAGTGTCCGCGGAAAAATTGGGAACAAATATGTGAAAGCTGGAAGATGGATGCAAGGAATATTTGCTGTTATTATCATAATAATAGGAATTATTATGGCTGTAAGATTCTGGGGAATTAATCTATGGTAGAATATGAAGGAGTTTTTATTAATAAGAAAATTTATATAAAATAATAAAAATATGGATATAGTGATTATAAAATGAAAATGAAAATAATTGGTTTAACTATTTGTCTATTATTAATAGGGTTTTCATGTATATCAGCAACAGCTAATTCAATGGTGGATAAATATACAAAAACAACCTTTGATGATCAAAGCAATATTAAAAAACTTTCAAATTGCAGAAGTGGATTATTAGATTACTGGACAGAGCAAGAGAAGTTGATTTCTACAGATGGTAGCCCTGGAGATAATTTTGGATTGTCTATATCAATTGATGGTAATTATGCTATTGTTGGGGCATACGACGAAAACGGTGGAGCTGGATCAGCGTATATATATGATAGAAATGGTGAAACCTGGACAGAAAGACAAAAACTAACAGCTTCAGATGGCGAAGCCGGTGACTACTTTGGTTATTCTGTTTCAATCTATGAAAACCTCGCTGTCATAGGAGCATATGGTGATGAAGGTGATACAGGATCAGCATATATTTTCAATCGCAGTGAATCGACCTGGATTGAAGAGCATAAACTAACTGCCTCAGATGGCGAAGCCGGTGATTATTTCGGAAGTTCTGTCTCAATTAATAAAAACATAGCAATTGTGGGTGCATATGGTGATGATAGTTACACCGGTTCAGTATATGCATTTAACCATACTAATACAAATGGAACTGAGAATATTAAGTTGGAAGCTCCAGATAGCGAAATTGGTGATCGTTTTGGTTATTCTCTTTCTTATGATGGACGCTTTGCAATAATTGGAGCCCATGGTGATGATAGTTACTCTGGTTCAGCATATATACTCGAATACTGCTGTTATTGGAAATGGAGAGAAAAGGTGAACATCTCAAGTGGATTACCATATTTCGGTTGGTCTGTTTCGATTGATGGTGATTATGCAATTATTGGAGCTCCTGGTATACCAGATAGTGGAAGTACTGGTTCAGTTTATATTTTCAAGCGTGACGAAAATAATTGGTTAGAACATACATACATGAACGGAGCAAATAATGATGAATACTTAGGAAAATCTGTTTCAATAGATGGAAGTTATGCTGTTGCAGGAGCATTTGGTGATGATAGTGGTACCGGTTTAGTAAAAATATATAATCGAAATGGTACAACTTGGTCTGAGGAGCAAATATTGAATGCATCAGATGGTGAGGCAGGTGACTATTTTGGAAATTCTGTATCTATTAATGCAGGATATTTAATTATTGGAGCTGTTGGTGATGATGGTAATACTGGTTCAGCATATATTTTTTTGAAGATAGGAATACCAGATATTTCCATTGAAATAATCGGTGGATTTGGTGTAAATGTTATAATAACAAACAACGGAGATAATGAGACTCAAGATTTATTTGTAAATATTTATATCGAAGGTGGAGTCTTTAATAGGATTGATGATTCATATGATTATACAACTGATCTTCTACCAGGTCAGTCTGTCCAATTGTCAACTGGTATGTTTTTGGGACTTGGTAAAATATATATAACGGCAACAACTGATTATAAAGTGAAGACGGTATATGGTTTACAGTTACTCATATATACATTCATTCAATAATAATGATACATCACATTTATTTTTTCTAATTTAGGATTAGTATCGGTTTAAATGTTACCTTTTAAAGTTTTATTTAGATTAATTCTAATTATAGGTTACTGGAAAATAACCTGGATAAGAATCAACAATTGTTGGATGCTGTCTTCCCTCTGAAAAAAGTACTACCCAAGGATAGGCGAAATCAAAAGATTCTTCAGCAGAATTGATACCGTCATTGTTTCCAAATAAATCACCCCAACCGTTAAATCCCTCAATTATTAAATCTGAAAAAATTGAGCCATAAGAATACTCTTCCTCTTGACTAGACATCAAAACAATTCTACCATCAGCAGAAATATCATCAAGAAAACCTTGAGTGAATTCTTCAGCTTTTGAACGTTCAATATCTGTAGATTCACCTGGAGCTATTGGATCATTAAAACCTCCACTAAAGCAACTATCAATTATCATACAAAGTCCTTCTGATTGTAGAAATCTGAGGAAAAATTTCAACATATCGTCTGTGAAATGATCATACCATCTATCAAAACCATAGTACATTACTAAAGCTTCATCATCTCCATCATTTTCATCCTTAGGCGGCAAATCCATTGGCAATCCACCACTATTTCTTAAGTATGTTCCATGTGTGGTGATGTATAACAGTGTCATATCTCCTTTACGTTCATTACTAATTAACCAAATTAATTCTCTAATTAGATTAAAGGTAGTTGCTTGGCTGCCCTTTAGTACATGAATATGATCAACCTGCCAATTCGGTGAATTAAGAAGAGAGCTATACAAGTTATCTACAGCTTCAAGCATTGATGGGCGATCCTGATCAGGATTATTATAATATACTCCAACACCAACGAGCAAAGCCCAATATTCAGTACTTTTATCTGCTCCTTGATAATCAGTCGTTTGATTTTCTTTAAAAAGCTGAATTTGATTGATATTTATCGATGAACTGTTACAGACAGGTAAAATTATCAATCCTGTAAGAATAATTGAGATTACTAACATTAGAAATCCTTTCTTATGATATGTGTTAATATTAATCTACCCCCTTAAATAATAATCATAATCATTTAACAGTTTATAAATGCAATTGTGTCTATTATTAAAAATCCTTCAGATTAGATGTATTTCATAACAGACCTATTTAATTATGGTATTTGTTAAAATAATTATGTAATCTCCTTAAAGCTTCAAATTTTTCCTTATTATCAATTTTGGCTTGATTAATTCCAGATTTGATTATTTCGGTTGATTCATCCATTGTTTTTCTATCAACTGGAAATGGAACACCATCTTTTCCACCAACTGCAAAACTATATTTAACAGGATCTTGCCATGATGGGCTCTCACCGTAAATTAAATCAGAGATTAATGCAAGAGCTCTCACAGTCCTTGAACCAACTCCCTTCATCCCAATTAACTCTTCATAATCTTTTGGTTGGAAATCATAGACCTCTTTCATTTTATTCCAATTAATACTTCTAGGCATATCTAGACATTCGACAATATTTTGTTTTCTATCAGAACTTAACCATTCATCTAATGTACTTTGACTTTTATTTTTAGTTAATTGCATCCAATCATTTATTAGATGACGAGGATGGTCGCATACAAGATCAACACATATTTTTTGACAATTATTACTTTTTTTCGATACCATATTTAGTGCTTTTTTCTGAGATTTTTCACCTACTATTCCGCCATGAGGTTCGCAAATGTAACTATCAATTTTTTCTGAGAACCAATGATACCTACGTGCATAATTTGTTTCTGAATTCAATCCCTGTTGAATAACTCCCCAGAGACCATCTTCAGAAATGAAAAAATTATGATGATAAAGGTCATGTCCATCTTGAATAGCTGAATTGTCAACTTTTGCAGTCATTCTACTTGAGTATTTTAACTCTTCAATTTTATTCGTTGAAAAGCTAAATTTTTCACCAAATTCTTCGATCTCCTCTGGTACTTTTCTTGAATTTTTACCTTTACCACCAGTTATTGCTATACCATGCTCTGAAGGATTAATTGCTTCTTTAAGTGCTCCACAAGTAACAGTAGTACATCCCGAACTGTGCCAATCGAAACCTAATACACAGGATAATGCTTGAAACCAAAATGGATCAGAGATTCTTTTTAAAAATTCTTCTCGCCCGTATTCATAGATTATTACATCTGAAATTTCTCTTGATAAGCTAACCATTCTTTTAAATAACCATTTTGGTGCTTTTCCTCCATGCAATGGTAGGTTTGCAATTCCTGTTTTGGACATTTTTCTATATTAAAATAACATCAATTTATAATAATATTTATTTAGGGTAAATGAAAGTATTACCAATTTTAAATCAAAGATTTTCAATAGTTTCAATTACCCCACATTCTAATATATAAACTAAAAACGCTCTTCATAAATTTAGACTGACGTAAGATACGGGGGACATGCCCGCGCATCTAGCGCTGGCATTTCTGCCACTTTATAATTATTTCAGATTCATCCCATCTTCCTCTTTTTTTTTATTAAATG
>CAZHIY010000070.1:0-9413 GCA_964533085.1 uncultured Thermoplasmatales archaeon
CTTATTTGAGGTGATTTTATAGGATTTCAAATTGTGATTGGTGTTTTACTAGTAATTATATCATTAATACTTTTTATCATATCAAAGATGATAAAAAGAAATGTTAAGTTATTAAAAAAGAAATACAAAATTCAAAAAGGAAAAATTTTATATCAGGATCTTAACAAACCTGCAAAACCATTTTTTTCAAAACGATATAGAGTAACAGGTAAACCAGATTATGTTGTTAATAATCATAATTGTTTTATTCCAATTGAGGTTAAAACAGGTACTCATGATAAACCACAAAAAAACCATATATTGCAGCTTGCTGCATATTGTCAATTAATAGAAGAAAATTATGAAAGATTTGTTCCATATGGTATACTTGTATATTCTGATAAATCTCAATATAAAATTCCATTTGATCCAAAGATTAGATTTGAATTTGAATCAACAGTTAAAGAGATTAGACAGAATATGAAAACTGGAATGATTGCTAGAAATCACAATGATTTATTTAAATGTAAAAAATGCTCTATGCGGTTAAATTGTGATTTTAAATTAATATAATACTATTTTTAAAAAAATTTATAAATAATTTTGTCATTAACTTATTGGGGAGTAGCATATGAAAAAACAATTAACCTTTGAAGATGGAGTTTTACTCTGTAAACATATATATCAAAGTGCTATTGAAAAAATATTGAAGGGAGTAATCGAACAAGAACAGATTTTTTACAGAACATATAAAATGTTAGATAGATTAGATATCAAATATAACAATAAAAGATTAGAGGAACTTCTCTTCATTTTAAATATTGAAAACATTTATACAATAATTTAAAAAAAAAGAGATTAAAAATAAATTAAAAAATCAAGAAAAAAAGGAGTTTATTTTTTCTTTAAAACCATATCAAATGCTTCATTTAGAAACTCTCTTTCCTCTCTTGTAGGTAACCAACTAAAACCATCTTCATCTTTGACAAAATTAGGTGCATCCGGGTCAAACCTTGTCATAAGATTCAAATGACCAGTATTTGGGTCTCTATTTATTTCAAGCTTTATATGAATATTTTCATTCTTATCCATGATATCCTCATCCACTTTAGCAACAGCATATCTTCTTTATATATCTTATACTTTTCTTTTTCTTTCTTATTTGAATAAAAAACCTTTTAATGAATCTTAACTTCTCCCCTATTAAATTATGAGGATAGCTGTTCTTATTAGGGATAGATGTAAATCTAAAAACTGTTCGAGAGAATGCATAAAGTTTTGTCCTAGAGTTAGAGCTGGCGACGAAACAATAATAATGGGTGAAGAAGGAAAACCAATTATTTCAGAGCAACTATGTGTAGGATGTGGAATCTGTATACACAAGTGTCCATTCGATGCAATAAAAATTATAGGACTTGCTGAAGAGCTCGAAACCGATCTAGTCCATCAGTTTGGAAAAAATGGATTTAGATTATTTAGACTTCCAGTACCGAAAAGTGGAATTTGCATTGGTGTCCTTGGCCCAAATGGAATAGGAAAGACTACGGCAATCAGAATCCTTTCTGGACAACTTATGCCTAATCTTGGTGATTATGATGAGGAGATATCATGGGAAGATATTATCTATTATTATTCAGGAACAGAGTTACATGAACATTTTAAAAATCTAGCCAATAATGAAATATCAAGTGTAGTAAAACCACAATATGTAGATAGATTACCTAAAATCATGAAGGGTAAAATCGGAGAAGTACTAAAAAAAATTGATAGCTCAGGTAATTTTGAAATCATTGTTGAAAAACTAGGATTAAAAAATATTCTCAATAAAAATATAGAAAAAAGAGAAATCTCTGGTGGTGAATTACAACTCGTAGCAGTTGCTGCCGCACTTTTAAAGGATGTAGATTTGTATTTTTTTGATGAACCTTCATCATATCTTGATATTCACCAAAGACTTAAGGTAGCTCGAATAATAAAAGAATTATCTGAAAAGAAAAAAGTTATCGTTATAGAACATGATTTAGCTGTTCTAGATTTTCTATGTGATAATGTACATCTGGTTTACGGAGATGAAGGAGCATACGGAGTTATAACTAATGCTCGTGGTGTTAGACATGCCATTAATACTTATCTGTCAGGTTATCTCAAAGAAGAAAACATTAGATTTGGAGAAAAGATAGAATTCTTTGAACAACCCCCAAAGAAAAGACAGCAAATGAAAATACTAATTTCTTATGAAGAATTAACCAAGAATTTCGGGGAATTCTCACTTGAAATTGAAAAAGGTGTTATCAGAGGGGGAGAAATAATAGGTATTGTTGGTCCAAATGCTATCGGTAAAACAACATTTGTGAAAATTCTTGCAGGTGCAATAAAACCAACAACAGGAAAGGTAGAATATGATATAAAGGTTAGTTATAAACCTCAATATATCACTCCAGATTACAAAGGAAGTGTAAGAGAATTTTTAGAATCAAATGCTCAAGATATATTTACATCATCATTTTACAAAGCAGAAATATTTGACTCATTTAACCTAAAATATCTTCTTGATAAACAAATTGAAACACTATCTGGTGGAGAATTACAAAGAGTTGCTACTGCAAATTGTCTTGTTCAAGATGCCGATATCTATCTTATAGATGAACCTTCTGCGTATCTTGATAGTGAACAAAGAATGATTACCTCTAGAACCGTAAGAAGAATAATTGAAAAAGTAGGAAAATCAGCAATGGTAGTTGATCATGATGTTTATTTCATCGATATGATAAGTGATGCATTAATTGTATTTGAAGGTGAACCCGGAAAGAATGGTAAAGGTTGTGGACCTTTTAGTCTTCATGAAGGTATGAATCGTTTTCTTAAGGATGTAGATATAACCTTTAGAAGAGATGAGGAAACAAATAGACCTCGTGTCAACAAGCCAGATTCGTTTATGGATAGAAAACAGAGAAATGAAGGAGAATACTATTATAGTTTTTAATAAGAAAAGATAATAATTATGAACAAATTTTTTCACTAGATTATTAATATACTAAAATAGAGGAGTAAAAAATCATAATAGTTAAATTACAATGTATTATTCCGATATTAGATGCCTAGATCTGGGAGGCTTAGAAGTTTCATAAGGGAATACAAGGGATCTCCAAGAACTGAGAGGATTTCTTTCATCCCACCATTTCTGATACTTGCAATTGAGACAATACTAATCATACATGCTATTTTATTAAATGAAATATTCGTAATAGTTTTAACATCGATATTATTAATAATTTCAACTATAGAAACAGTGATAGTTTCTTACGAAATACATGAACATTATACAAAAATAAATTTTGATAAAATATTGACTATTAGATTAGATGATTTTATATTGGAAAGGAAAGAAAAAAATGTAAAAAAAATTGTTACAGGTTTTACAAAACTATACCCAGAATATGAGAAACTCAGAAATGAAATATATCACACTACTTGTCAAATTTTAGAAACACACAAGGAGGAAGCAATAGAAAAAGACCTATTAAATAAGCTAAAAAAATTTATAAAGAAAAAGAAGAAAGCAACTGTTGATGGAATAGTGGATACATTTATTAAAAAATATCCAAAATACAAAAAATACAGAGGCGAAATCTATATACTTACTGCACAGATAATGACAAATTCCCGTAAAAAATAATTATAACGATTTGCGTTTTCTCCAAGATTTTAAAAAAATGTCTCTAAGTTCATCATCATCTTTTGCTTTAATCCATTCATCGTCAAAATCAGTTTCTTCTGCGATTTGAATAATCCACATCAATGTATGAAAATATAAATTCTTCATATCTGGAGTTGCTATAATTAAAAAAAATGCATGAACTGGATCAACATTATCAGCAAGTATTATTCCCTTTTTGCTTCTAACAATAATTATTTCAAATTTGTCTCTACCTTTTATCATATGAGAAATTATTGCAACACCTGGATGAATAACAATATTTGAGTCTTTCTCTCTTTTCTTTAGAAGTCTAAATAACTTTTTTTCACTAATATTCAAACGACCAGAAAGTTTTTCAGCAATAAGAATTGAAAATTTGTCAGGTGGCAAATATTTATAGAGATCAAGAACATCAGAATTCTTAATCAAATTTTCAAAACGTTCCTCTTCCAATTCATCTCGTTCTATAAGAATTTCCCTTAATTCTTCATCAACTAGATAACCTGTTGATTTTTCTCCAGTAACTCTTTCAATAACATGTAACAACGAATATTCTCGCCATATTTTATCACGTGCATAGAGCCAATACCAGCAAAAACCAAAAAGTATGAAAACCCCTACGAAAATCATTGGAACAAGTCCCATTTCAAATATGAGAAATAAGAGACCCAATACTCCGAATATCTGAACATATGGATAAAATGGAGACTTAAACTTGGGATTATAATTCCGGATCTTACTTTCCCTCATGATAATAAGTGAAACTATAACAAATAGAAATAGCAATATTTTAAGAAGTGATGCAGTCTTGACTAGATTTTCTAAATCCAAAAACAATATTATAAAAATCATAAATCCTGAAGTAAATAATATTGAAAAAGTTGGAGTGCCTCGTTTTGATACATGTGCAAAAGATTTTGGGAGAAGTTGATCTTTTCCCATTGCCATAGGATCACGAGATGCTGCCAGTAATCCTGCATTAGCTGTTGTGATAAACGCAAGTATCGCAGCAATAGCCATAACCAAACCACCTACACTACCAAGTATTGGTATTGAATCTGCACCAAGCGAAATTGGGGTAAGGGATGTCTCTAGTTGTAAAGGATTAGCAACACCGATTGTTACAAAAATTACTAAAATATATAATAATGAGATAACTCCCCAGGCAAGAAACATACCAAGCGGAATATTTCGGCCTGGTTTTTTACACTCTTCTGCAACGCTACAAACCTTTGTCAAACCACCAAATGAAACAAAAATAAGACCTGCAGTAGAAAAAATAGATCCATAGCCATTAGGGGCAAAATTGTCGAAATGAACTGGCTGAACAAAATATAAACCTGCAATGATATAAAAAACAAGGAGAGATAGAAGCCCAATTATCAATATTATCTGTGTTTTTCCTGTATGTTTTACTCCAACAATATTTACAATAGTAAATATTATACAGAAGAAAACAGCAATGATTTTCATCTGCATCACAGTAAAACCAGGATTCAATAAAATAGCAAAAACACCGATGCCTACCAAAGCAAATGCGCTTTTGAAGGCAAGTGAAAACCAAGCAGCAAAACCTCCAATTGTACCCACCATAGGTCCCATACTTCTATCTATAAAAAAATAGGTTCCACCAGCTTTTGGCATTGCTGTAGCAAGTTCTGCTTTTGATAGCATTGCGGGTATAACTAAAAGACTTGCAATTGCATAAGATATGATAACAGCAGGACCTGTTTTAGAGAACGCTATTCCAGGTAATACGAATATTCCTGAGCTAATCATAGCACCAGATGCTATACAAAAGATTCCAAGAAGCCCAAGCTCTTTTCTTAAACTTCCATTCTTCTCAGATTCACCCATCCATTTAGGGGATTAGATACTACCTATTTCTTAATTTCGTTAGATTATTCTAAATAATGATTCCTTTTTTAATTACACTTTCAACTAAATTTATTCCAAAATGATAAGGAATAAACTTATGATTAGGGCAATCGAGAATTATTATATCTGCCTGCTTACCTTTTTCAAGACTACCAATAGTATTATTTAATCCAATAGCGCATGCTGCATTAAATGTTGCAGCAGTGATAGCTTCTGCTGGTGTCATATTCATATTAAGACAAGCAAGTTGAATTATAAACTGCATATTTTCAGTCCAACAATTTGGATTAAGATCAGTTGCCAACCCAAGAGGAATTCCCATATCAATCATTTTTCTTGCTGAAGGATAATCCTTCATCATAAGTGAAAATGGAGTTCCAGGAAGCATTACGCCAATTACTCCTTTATTTGCCATTTGTTTTAAACCATAATCATTAGACATTAGAAGATGATCTGCACTGATTGCGCCAACATCTGCAGCAAGTGCTGCACCACCTGTATCAACAATTTCATCAGCATGAATCTTAGGAATTAATCCATGAGCTTTTCCAGCTTCAAGAATTTTTTTTGATTGTGAAACTGAAAAAACACCCTTTTCACAAAATACATCACAAAAAGTTGATAAATATTTAACCTTTGGAAGCATCTCATCAATGATCAGATTAATATAATCTTTAGTTTCATATTCTTTTGGGACCGCATGTGCACCTAAAAAGGTTGACACAATGTCCACAGGATGAATTTCACATAATTTTTTTTGTATGTTTAATATTTTTAATTCTGTTTCTATATCCAAACCATATCCACTTTTTCCTTCACAAGTAGTAGTACCATAAATAAGCATATTATCAAGGCGAGTTTTACTTTGGTTAAATAATTCACTATTTGTTGCTTTTCGGGTTCTATCTACTGTATAAACTATACCTCCACCTTTCTTCAATATGTCCATGTATGTCAGACCTTTTAATTTCATATCTAGTTCAAATTCCCTTGAACCTGCAAAAACAAGATGAGTATGAGGATCAATAAAACCAGGCATCACTGTTTTTCCCTTTGCATCTATAACTTTTTCAGATTTATATTCAGGATTTTTTCCTACTTCGAAGATTTTTCCATCTTTGATTGCAATAGAACCATTGCTAATAATTCCTAAATTACTCATTTCCTTTTTTATTCTTGGATTATTCTGGCCTTTTAATGTAACAAGTTCATTTGCATTCTTTATTAGGATATCTACTGTTTTCATATTGTTAATCCCAAACAGTTAAAAGAAAAACTAAGATTAAGGGTTTCGGTGTAAGCATATGGATAAGATAGTAGAATGTGTTCCTAATTTCAGCGAGGGAAAGGATAAATCTATAATTAATGCAATATCTGCTGCTATCGAATCAGTTGATGGAATAAAATTGCTTAATGTTGATCCAGGAGAGGACTTCAATAGAACGGTCTTCACTTTTGTTGGTGAACCTGAATCGGTACTAGAAGGAGCCATTAAGGCAGCCAAGATAGGTATTGCACTAATCGATATGACAAAGCACAAAGGTGAACATGCAAGAATGGGAGCACTTGATGTATGTCCATTTATTCCAATTAAAGGTGTTACAGATAGTGATTGTATAAATCTTTCAAAAAAATTTGGTGAACATTTAGCAAAGGAAATTGGGATTCCTGTATTTCTTTATGCAAAATCTGCAGTTAAGCCGGAGAGGGTAAGACTTCCAGATATACGAAAGGGCGAATATGAAGCACTTGAAGAGAAATTCAAAGATTCATCGTTTATACCTGATTATGGTAAACCAATATTTTTACCAAAAAGTGGAGCAACAGCAACAGGTTGCCGAGATATACTTCTTGCTTATAATATAAATTTAGATACAAATGATAAATCCATTGCATCAAAAATTTCTGGTAAGATTAGAACAAGTGGAGTTATTAAAAAAGATAAAGATGGAAATAAAATTCTAGATTCTGAAGGCAAGGCAGTAAGAATCCCTGGAAGATTTAAGGGTGTTCAAGCTGGAGGAATGATGTATGATGAAAATATTGCTCAGGTTTCAATGAATCTTCTCAATTATCGGGATGTAAATTTACATGATGTTTTTGAAGCAGTCCAAGAAGAAGCTGGAAAATTTGGTGCAAAGGCAACAGGAAGTGAAATTGTTGGATTAGTGCCTAAGGACTCTCTTATTTTAGCTGGAAAATTCTATTCAAAAAAAGATGGTTTAAAGGTTACAGATGAAGAGGAACTTGTAAGCATTGCAATTGATAAATTAGGACTTTCTGAACTTTATCCATTTAAGGCAGAAGAAAAGATAATTGAATATATGGTTGAAGAGATAGGTACACTTGCTTCAATGAAAATAAATAACTTTCTTTCAGAACTTGCTTCTTCATCCCCTGCACCAGGTGGAGGAAGTGTGGCAGCATTTGCTGGTAGCCTTGGAGCAGCATTATCATCAATGGTGTGCAACCTAACTATAGGAAAAGAAAAATATTCTGAAGTTCAAAATGAAATCAAAGATACCTTAAAGAAAAGTGAAAAAATAAGGAAAGATCTAATACGGTTAATCGATGAAGACACTAAGGCATTTAATGATGTTATGAAGGCGTTTAAAATGCCAAAGGAAACAGAAACTCAGAAACAAAAAAGAAGTCAAGCCATTCAAGAAGGCTATAAAACTGCAACAAAGGTACCATTTGAAACAGCTAAAACTTGTGAAAAAATTCTTGATATATCGAAGATTGTTGCAGATAAAGGCAACCAAAACTCGATAACAGATTCAGCTGTATCAGCTCTAATGGCTCAAGCTGGTGTAGAATCAGCTATTTTGAATGTAAAAATTAATCTTGGCTCTATAAAGGATGAAAAATTTGTAAATCAGATATCAAGTGAAATCAATAAATTGCAAAATAGTGCTGATAGAAAAACTAGTGAAATTTTAAAAATCGTAAATAACAAGGTTTAATTTGCAAATTATTAAGTACTTGTTTTTGCTCTTGGTCTTTAGTTATGAAATCAGATATAGAAATTGCTAAATCAGCAAAATTAGAGGATATCTATTCAATTGCAAATAAAGCAGGAATCAATGAAGATGAAGTAATTCCATGGGGCGCATATAAGGCAAAGATTTCTCTAAATATTTTAAATAGAATTTCAGATAAAAAGGATGGAAAACTAATTCTTGTAACAACAATTAATCCAACTCCTGAAGGCGAAGGAAAGACTACAATTACTATCGGTCTTGCCCAAGCTCTAGCTAAACTAGATAAAAAAACTATCCTATGCATTAGAGAGCCATCTCTTGGCCCAATAATGGGACTAAAAGGAGGTGCAACAGGAGGAGGTTATTCTCAAGTTTTACCAATGGAAGATATCAACCTTCATTTTACTGGAGATATGCATGCTATTACAAGTGCTCATAATTTACTTGCAAGTCTTCTTGATAATCATATACATCATGGAGATGCATTTCATATTGATCCAAGGTATATTGTTTGGCCTAGGGTCTTGGACATTAGTGATCGGGCCCTTCGGAAAGTAGTTGTTGGTTTAGGTGGCCCAAAGGATGGAGTTCCTCATGAGGAGGAATTTGCTATTACTCCAGCTTCTGAGATTATGGCAATACTATGTTTATCTAAAAATCTTGAGGACCTAAAAAGGAGACTTGGAAGAATTATTGTTGCCTATACTTATGATAATAAACCAATAAAAGCAAGTGATTTAAAAGCAGTAGGAGCCATGGCAGTTTTGTTAAAAGATGCTTTACAACCAAATCTTGTTCAGACTATAGAGGGCGTCCCTGCGTTTATTCATGGTGGACCCTTCGCAAATATTGCACACGGAACTAATAGTCTTATA
>CAZHIY010000071.1:0-9332 GCA_964533085.1 uncultured Thermoplasmatales archaeon
TTTGAATGCTTACTAGAAGTTTTGAAAAGAATATCAGGTATCTTCTAAACTACTACTAGAGATGTAATCACTCATTGAAGTGGATTTCCTTAATGGTCTTGAATATTGTCTATAAGCATCTTGTTTTGAAACAACTATAGACGTCTTTCTATTTTCTACCAATTTTTGTAATTTTTTTGTAATCTTATTTGGGTCTTTCAATTTCTCAACCTCACCAATAATATTGACTTAATTTATCATGTCAAATTTTGACATTATATTGTTTCTGGTTACTTATTTATATACTTTTCGAGGAATTTTGTCTAAAGTTTTATTTTATGATTTTTTACTTATTAAATGTCTTAGAAAATCTGGCTGTGAATTAACTGATAATTTTAGCAGATAATTTTTTTGATATTTTTATTGAATATATTTATATATAGAAACATACTATATACAAAATATAGGAGAAGAATTATGAAAAATATGATTACTTACACAGTGTTTTTTATTATGATTTTTTCAATAATTGGATCTATTCTTGTTAATGCAAATGTAGATAATTACAATGCAAAAACAAATGATAAATATGATATGATAATAATTTCTCCAGCAGGATTCAGCTCGTCTCTTGAAAGTTTTATGCAACATAAAAACAATCTTGGAATTGTAACAATTTTTATTTCATTAGATGACATTTATTACGGTACATATTTTGAAGTTCGAGGTCGTGATAATCAAGAAAAAATCAAATATTTCATAAAAGACGCTATTGAAACTTGGGAAATTACATATGTAATTTTAATTGGAGGCTCTAAAGATATACCTGTTCGGTACTGTTATAATAATGATATGTATGGTATTGAAGATAGGTTTGTTAGCGACTTATACTATGCAGATATCTATGATGAAAATTATAATTTTTCGAGTTGGGATTCTGATGATGATGGAATTTTTGGTGAGTGGAAAGGAAGTGAAGCTGAAGATAAATCTATTGATCTAAATCCTGATGTATGTTTAGGAAGACTTGCATGTCTGAACACAAAAGAAGTTGAAATAGTAGTTGATAAAATAATAAATTATGAAAAACAACTCGCTGATAATTCATGGTTTAAAAAAATGGTTGTAATTGGTGGAGATACATATGATGAATTTGAAGGATACGAGGGAGAGATATATAATCAACTAGCAGTTGATGAGATGAAAGATTTTATTCCCATAAAACTCTGGGTTTCAACAGGTAATTTATCCAAATATGGTCTAAGTACAATACAAGCGATTAATAAAGGATGTGGATTTCTATATTTATCTGGCCATGGAAGTAAACTAACCTGGGTAACCTACTCACCATCTGGTAAATATGTAGGTAGATTTGGGAGGTTACAAATGCTGTTTTTATTTAATAGATATAAACTCCCGATATGTCTTGTTGGTGGCTGCCATAATAGTGACTTTGACATAGGTAACAAAAATCTTGGAAAGAATTTATTGTTTCCTTGGAGTTTTCAGGCATGGCGCCTTGGATGTTGGAGCTGGTTTTTAGTTAGCAATCATCGTGGTGGTTCAATTGCGACAATTGGATCAACTGGATTATGCTGGTATAGCATTGAATATGGTGGTGGTGGATCAGATTGGCTAAATGTTAATTTCTTTAAAGAATATAATAATGGTGAAAGAACTCTAGGAAAGATATGGAAAGATACCTTATCTGGTTTTGTTGAAACATTTCCGATAGATTGGGATTCTCCTGCGGGGAATGTTTCTTCGATTGATGCAAAATCTGTTCAGGAATGGGCACTTCTTGGAGATCCAAGTTTAGAAATAGGTGGATATTAGTTATGTTAGTAAAAATAATATTAGTTCTTATAGCCTTTAACTTCGTCAGAACTAAACTCTATTCCAAGACCAAGAGCAATACGATTAACAAAGCTAAAATAGCTTGTTATAAGATTGATATCAAGAATATCCTTATCTGAAAATCCAGAATTTCTTAAGCCATCGATATCAATTTTTTTAACATAAGATGGATTTTTTGTTAATTTAAAAACGTAGTCTAAAATGCATTGCAACCTTGAAGATAGTTCAATTGAATTAAAATCGTCTATAAATTTATTTATCCTATCTCTATCTTTCCAATAATGGTTTAGAGCTTCTGTATGATGTCTAACGCAATATTCACAATTATTAATAACAGAAACAGTAACAGCAATAAATTCCCGCTCTTCACGTGACAATCCTGATAATCCAAACATTAAATTTATATAAAGATCCATATGATTCTTCATAACATCAGGATTTAAACTATGGATTTTCATTATGTTAGAAATTTTACCACGTTTTTTTTCTAACTCCTTATAAATCTGTATTAATTCTCCAGTTGCTTCAGTAACATCGACCACATTAATCCAAGACATTATAAATCACAAAATTCCGTAACAGCTAAAAGTTTATAAAAATGAGAGTCAGTTATTTATTACAATATGTATAATCCAATTGAAGTTACAAAAAAAACCGAAGAGTTAGTTGTAAAAGGAAACCTTAAGAAATATTATCGTTTTCGAGCTACAAGATTTTATGGAGGAATTGCAACTGCAGACACCGTTGGCTGCAATCTTCGATGCAAATTTTGTTGGTCTGCAAATAGTGTTTGGAATGCTAAAAATATTGGGGAATTTTATACACCAGAACAGGTAGCAAATAATCTTAAAAAAATCGCAATAAAAAAAAGATTTCATCAAATGCGAATATCGGGAGGTGAACCTACAATAGGAAGAAAGCATTTATTATCACTTTTATCAAAAATTGAATCAAGGTTTTTATTCATCCTTGAAACAAATGGCATATTGCTTGGGGAAGATAAATCATATGTAAAGGAGTTAGCAAAGTTTAATAATCTTCATGTTCGCGTTTGTTTTAAAGGAAGTAATCCTGAAGAATTTTCTATTCTTACTGGAGCTATAAAAGGATTTGAGTATCAAATTAAGGTAATTGAAAATTTAAAAGATGAAAATATTAGATTCAATATTGCATTAGTTTCTTTAAAAAAAGATACTCAGGATTTTGTTAATCGATTAGGTAATATGAGTCTAGAAAAAACAAATATTGAAATAGAAGAGATAATTCTTTATCCGAAAGTAAAAAAAAGGCTTGAAAAAGAAGGAATTTTAAACTATTTTGAGTAAAAGTTTAAATAACGTATTTTGTATGCCTGGACAAGGAGGCTTTATCATAATGCAAGATAAGAAAGCAGATCTCGCAGGACCAGGTATTGGAAACTATAATGAGATAGAAAAAATATTGCCAAAAGATTATAACTCTTTTTTAAATAAAAAGGACACGCAACTAGCTGTTTTTGATGTAAAAAGATACATAGAACAAAACCTATGTAAAGAACTTAACCTTATGATGGTTACTTGCCCACTTATAGTAGATGAAGAAAGTGGTGTAAACGATTATTTAGATCGTGATGGTTCTCGTACCCCAATAGAATTTCAATGTGGTTTAGGACTTGAAAAACCAATTCAAGCTCAAATAGTTCAAGCTGTTACAAAATGGAAGAGAGTCGCTTTAAAACAGTTTGATATGAAAGTCGGTGAAGGATTAAATACAGATATGCGTGCTGTACGGAAAGATTATTTCCTAGATCATGATCATAGCTCCTATGTCGATCAATGGGATTGGGAAAAAGTAATCACTGAGCAACATAGAAACTTGGATTATCTTAAAGATACTGTAAATAAAATATGGAAGGTTCTAAAAGGAGCTGAGAACTTTTTACTTGAAAAATACCCAAAACTAGATACTGATAAATACCCAAATCTACCCGATAAACTTAAATTTATACATGCAGAAGAAATTCTTGACATGTATCCTGATTTACCTAGAAAGCAAAGAGAAACAGAAATATTACAAGATTATCCAGCAGTATTTATAATTGGTATTGGTTGGACTCTTGATGATGGTTATCCTCATGAAATGAGAGCAGCAGATTATGATGATTGGGTAACAGAAACTGTATCAGAGGCAGGGAAACCTACTCATGGTCTTAATGGAGATATTCTTGTATGGAATCCAATTACCAAGAGACGACATGAATTAACTTCTATGGGAATTAGAGTTAATCCTGAAACACTTAAAACTCAACTTGATATGTCTGGTCAACTTGACTTTTTAAAATTACCATATCATCAAGCGATAATAAACAATGAAATCCCGCTAAGCATTGGTGGAGGGATTGGACAGTCAAGAACATATATGTTACTTCTTAAGAAAGCTCATCTTGGAGAAGTAGGTGTTACGGTTTGGCCAAATATTCTCAAAGATATATGTAAAAAGAAAAATATCCATGTACTTCAGTAATAATATTTATTCAATTCACTAATGAGTCGCATAGATATTATTTTTTCTTTTTTTTATTTTTTATTATAGCTTCTCATTAATTTTACCTATAGAAATTCATTTAATAAAAATTCTAGTCTAGGGAATGGTTCGATAAATCTTTTTATAGATCTCAGTAATAATTGATTTGATATTGCTCTATTTTTTACTATGTATAATATTAAATTTTCAGATTCTCCCTCTTGGCCATATATATCTCTTGCTTTAACGTTCATATACATTAGCCCTCCTTTAGTATAGGTGTGATTAATAGTTATTTCATCACCTGATTTATATGGTCCAAATAAGTTATCATGAGAACTATCCCCCCAAATTACGAAATAATATAAGTCATGATTGTCAGGATCTGAAGCACTAAAAGAAAATTCCATTGATTTTCCAGTTCTACCA
This sequence comes from uncultured Thermoplasmatales archaeon, assembly GCA_964533085.1. Lineage (GTDB taxonomy): Archaea > Thermoplasmatota > E2 > DHVEG-1 > DHVEG-1 > SG8-52-3. The sequence goes on from CAZHIY010000071.1 coordinate 4,768, forward strand.
ATTTTCGGTCCAACTATTGTAGGTTTATCTGGCGGGAGGTTAATATTAATGGTCACTTCTATAGGTTCTGACCATTCACTCAATCTGTTGTTAATATCTTTTGCTTTTACACGAACTTCGTATACGCCCAGTTCATACCAGATATTAGAAGCTTCGATTGTTTCACCGGAGTTAAATGGTCCTAGCCATATACTATAATTACCGTTTCCCCAGTCAAATTGATAATAGAGTTGATCTCCATCTGGGTCTATTGTACTTGTTGTAAATGTTAGCTCTTGTCCTTCTGTTCCTTCTGTGGGACCGTTAGGAGAACTAGGATTTTCTGGTGGGTCACCAATTAGATATGTTTGAGCAAGCTCACTTAAAGTTGCAATAATCAATCTTGTTGATTTTGCTGAATAAGTAAGGTTCATATTTTCAATTATGTCTTGTGGTGAGTGGTAATAATCGTTAAAATTGTATTCATGATAAAAGATGGAATCGTATCCATACTCCCAAAAACTGTGATGGTCACTACCATATGAATAACCACTAGGAACAAGAATCAGTTCTATATAATCATAATAATCTTCGCTAACAATAATAGTAAAATCAGTAACCCATTCTGAGGCATCATTTTCATAGATTTTTATATTTTCTCCGTCCTCTTCTGTAATAGCAAAACCAATCATATCTGCATTTAGTGCTGCAATTATATTATCACCATTTGCAACAGCATCTTTTGAATACTCATGGCTTCCAAGAAGACCTTGTTCTTCTCCTGAAAAAGCTACAAATCGTATCGTATGATTAAATTGATACTGACTCATAATATATGCAGCGGCAATTACTGCAACTGTTCCAGAACCATCATCATCAGCACCTGGACTTCCTGAAACACTATCATAGTGTGCACATATGATATATATTTCATCGCTTGTTTCGGATAAACCTTCTAGGGTTGCCTCAACATTTCTATCAGAATACCCTCCATAGGACCAATCATGATATCTTGTTTCTAAACCCATGTTATCAAATTCATTATAAATATAATCTCCAGCTGCAGCACATTCTGATGTTCCGGTAACTCTTGGTCCGAAATCTGTTAGATTTTCTAAATATCCTAATATCAATGTTTCATCTATTTGGTTTAAAATTTCAATAATAGTCTCATTATTAAAACCTAAAGTTCTTTTAAGCGGTATTGAAATTTTTTGTAAATCATAAATAATTTCGTTAAAAGTAAAATCATTTGATAGATCACCAGGAATCGGTGCATCTCTACCATCATCAAGACTTATAACTTCAGACCGATAGATCTCAGGGTCCATAATCAAAACGGTTCTATTATTTGTTATATTCATTCCTGAAATAGGAAAAACATAAGCACTCAACAACATACATATGATTAATATTGGTATTCTATTTTTCATTATATTCCCCCATACTTAACAATTGTTAATAACTATTTAATTAATAAACCTTTGTTTTAATCATGAAGATTTTAAGTTAATAACCTGATTAGCAGCATAAATGCCAGTAATATAAGACTCCTCAAGTCCTGCAATATTGTAGTCACCGATTAAATACATATTATTTCGCCTATTACTCTCAATTAGATTATGACCATTAATAGTTCCAGCAGGACTCCAATATTTATAAGCTAAAATCTTTGGATTATTAAAAAAATGCTTTAGGTTAGGTTGTTTATCTTTATAATAGAAAAGAAACGTTCCATCTTTAAGATTAGCAATTGCTTGTAAACGATTAGATGGGGAAAATAAATGATAACTTTTTCTTGAAATGATTTTTTTAGGACTTCCTTTAATATGAAGCATGTTTGTACTCACAGGTAAATTTGTTTTATCAACACCTGCAATTTGCTTTGACCAGTTAACTTGTGTTGCTAAAACTATATTTCTTGATTGAAAGATCTTTCCATTAACATTAATCTTATAATTCTCATTTTTGTAGTTTATACCGTTAACTTTGCCAATAAATATGTTATCCTTAAATGGTTGAATCATCCTTTCTTTTTCAAAAGTAAATCTGTATATAGGTGTAATTAATGGTAAAATAAATTGTAAAAAACTAAAGGCATTCATTTCTTTAATTTTTGAAAATGTTGTGGAATATAGTGCTTTAGAAAGATAGGTATTTGTTCCACTTTCTATTTTTTTCTCGTTTACAAAATCAACTGCATTTTTCATATATAAATCATGTAAAAAATTATCTTTTTCGATAGCTTCTTTTTGAGAAATCTTCTCGGTAATCTTTCGGAGCATTCGAAATTTTTTTCTAAATTTATACAATGTCTTTAAAACTTTTAGAAACTGAATAGAATATTTTAGTAATTTTGATTCAAAGAAAATAAATGAATGGTCATCTTCATGAAAACAGAAATCACGCAATCTTATTTGCGATTTCAATTTTACATATTTTAATAAATTATAATAATCTGAGCAAACAAAAAAAGCCCCATAATTAATACTTCCATCAGAAGATGTCAAAATACGTCCGCCAATATCTTCGGTAATAACAATAAAATCTTCGCCATTTTCAAAAAGGGTTCTTGCGCATGCAAGTCCAGAAATTCCTGCTCCAACAATAATTGTTTTATTCAATTTCATCTACGTCAACAATAGGATTTTTTGAAACCTGTGATTCAATTGATTTGTCTAAAATTTCAATAAAAATAGGATTTAATGTCTCTATATTTTTAACTTTTATTTTACCTTTATCTTCTAATAATATTAGCTTATTTAGATCTTCTAGGGCCTTTGAGACACTTACATATATGTCTTTTAGGGTGATATCCGCTTTATGGATATCATCCACATAACTATGCCACCAGACCATATATCTCTTTTTCATGTTACCTCCACCCTCTAAACTATCAATAGGCTATCTAATATAAATAATATTATGGATATTAATCTAGGATTTCGGCTCTTTAAGATTTCCTAAAGTTCTGAGGATTAGTTCAGATAAAGCTGGATGAATATGCATACCCTGACCTATATAACCAATTTGTCCACCTAGAGCCATTGCATTTACTACTTCTTGAATTAATATAGGAGAATAAGGTCCTATAATATGAAATCCTAGAATTTTTCCACTTTTTTTATCAACTATTGCTTTTGAAAATCCTTCTAGTTCTGCCATGGCCTCGCTTTTTGCTACATCGCTGTACATTGCCTTTCCTACTAATATTTGATGTTTTTTCTTTGCCTCTTCTTCAGTTAGACCAACAGAAGCTATCTGCGGGTAAGTAAAGACGGCATAGGGAACTGCTGAATAATCCATTGGATTTTTATGATTATGTACTGCATTTCGCCATGCAATTAATGCTTCTTCATTAGCTACATGCTTAAACATATATTTGCCGATGGCATCACCAAAAGCCCATATGTTCTTCTTACTTGTTTCTAAAAACTCGTTTACTATTATATAACCACGCTTATCTGTTTTCACTCCAGTGTTTTCAACCTTTAATAAATCAGCGTTAGATTTTCTACCGGTTGCTAACAAGATTTTTTCTGAGTTAATCTTTACTTGCTTACCAGTAATGTTATTTCTACCAAATATTGTATAACCTTTTCCTTCTTTTTTAATTTCAAATACCTCAACATTTGTAAGAACGTTCATGCGTTTCTCCATTTGATTTTGTAAAAGATTTGAAATTTCTGGTTCTGAACTATTAATCAATCTATCACTTCTTTGAAATACAGTTACCTTTGTTCCCATAGCAGCAAAAAAATGTGCAAATTCAACAGCAATATAACCACCACCAATAATTGCGATACTATCTGGTTTTTTAGTAAGATCAAATACTGTTTCATTTGTAAGATAATCAACAGACTCAACACCTTTGATTGGAGGAATTAATGGTCGGGCACCAGATCCAATAAATATTTTATCACCCTGAATATGTTCATCTTTAATTTCAAGGGTATAGTTTGAAATAAAATGTCCGATTCCTTTGTAATAAGAAAATTCTTTTATGTTTTGTATTCCCTGCTTCATATGCTCATGACTCTCACGGATAGGCTTCCGCATGTGTTTCATAATTGTATTGAAATCGATACTTTTAATTTCTGCTTTAATTCCAAGTTTCTCTGCATCTTGAATCTCAACAATTCTATCAGCTGGATAAATCAACATTTTTGATGGTATGCATCCTACATTAAGACATGTTCCGCCTAAAGGTCCTTTATCAACCCACGCAACAGAATAATCATGAGATAAAGCTGCTTCCACAATCTCGCCACCGGAACCACTACCGATAACAATAACATCAAATTTTTTCATTTTGGCATCACTCTTTTCTCAAAATTTGGATATTTTACTAATTAATAAAACCTTTATCTATACAGGTGAAAATTATTTTTTAATTTATTATTTATTTTTTTTAAATTAAACCTTTCACTGAGGTTACACAACCTTTACAGATGTTCTTTACATTTCCTTTAATATGAATATGTTTTATCTTCCCTTCAGGAACATCTGCACCGCAAAGATCACATTTCATTATTATTTCACCTCTTAAATAATATATTAATTATTTTTGTTCAAATATATGAACA
>CAZHIY010000072.1:0-9314 GCA_964533085.1 uncultured Thermoplasmatales archaeon
TTGATAAAAAAAATATATCCGTTTTTCTAAATGGTAATAAACTGGATACCAAGAGAAAAAAACTCGGGGTAATTATAGGTGATAATGTTCAAACAGGTATAAATTCGATGATGAATGTAGGATCAGTTATCGGGAATAGCTGTTATATTGGTCCTGGCGCAATTGTTAATAGTGAAATAAAACCTAGTAGTAGGGTTTATTAATAATTTTTTTATTTTGCATTTTTAAATGATAGCGCGGAAATCTTTCTTCATGACAATTTCTCTTTTTACTACTCAGATAATTGGAATGATCGGACTTATTGTAATAGCTAAATTTTGGGGCAAATATGCACCAGAAGCTCTAGGTGTTATTGGATTTGCAATATCTTTTTTAGCACTTTTTAGTATAATTTCGAAACTTGGTTACCCTCAAGCACATATTAAAAGAATATCAGAAGGAAAAGATTTAGGTTCTTGTATAGGAACATTTATTGCTATAAAAATAGCTCTAACAGCATTGATGGTTTCAGCTTTTTTTATATACTTGTTTATTTGGAAAAATGTATTAAAAGAAGGTTTTTATGATGCAACTACTGAATCAGTCATATTAGTTTTTGTTGGTTTTTATATCTTTTCTTCACTCCAAGGAATTAATCTTCATACTTTCACAGCAACTAGAGAGATTGTAAAAAAAGAAATTCCCACGCTTTTAGGAAGAATAATAAAAATCCCTCTTATCATCTTAGTATCGATTGCTGGAGTTTCTTCCTTAGGTATATCTCCGGTAGTAAATTGGCCTTCTTTTTTAAATCCCCTTCAAAAATTTATTTCAAATCATCCGACCGGCTCACTAGCAATGACATATGTTTTCGATATGATGGTAGTTTTTTTTGTAGGTCTTTGGTTATTAAGAAAATATCCTTTTAAAAGACCTAGTTGGAATTTATTTAAAAGTTATTCTTCTTTTGCTTTCCCACTTATAATATCATCTGTAATTGTTATTATTTCATTAAACATAGATAAGATAATGATAGGTTACTTTTGGACTTCAACAGAAGTTGGTTATTACTTTGTTGTACAGCGAATATTTGAGTTTATTACTCCTTTATCAACCTCAGTAACTCTTGTTTTATTTCCAACTATTTCATCATATCATGTTGTAAAAAACCTTGCCAAGATTAAAACCACAACACATTTAGCAGAGAGATATTTATCTATGATTTTAATTCCTCCACTTGTAGTTGTAATTGTTTTTAATATTCCTATAATAAATATTATATTGAGTGAGGCTTTTTTACCAGCTGCATCAGTTTTAATTGTGTTATCTTTTTACACGTTTATTCATAGTCTAAGTGGTGCGTATTCCTCATTAATATATGGATTAAATAAACCATATGTAATTGCAAAGTTGAGTATTTTTATGTGTATATCAAACATTATACTTAACTTTCTATTTATACCTAGAAATGGGCTTTTATCTAATTTTGGAATTAATGGACCAACAGGTGCAGGTATTGCAACAGTTATTTCTGCATTAATTGGCTTCTTTGGTTATCGTTTAGCTGCAAAAAAAATAGCTAATATGAAAATTTACCAGATTCATACTCCAAAACATATTATTGCAGGTTTAATTATGGCAGGAGGATTATACATCATATCTATTTATATAACGACAATCAGATGGTATATATTGTTAATATTTGCATTTATTGGTTTGGGAATATATTTGATTATTCTTTATGTTATAAAAGAATTCAATAAACAAGATTTGTTGTTTTTTTTAGATTTATTACACCCGAAAAAAATGGCTAAATATATGTCATCAGAACTTAAAAATAAAAAGACTTAATTTTTTTTAGAATAATAATTATTAATCGGTATTGTTTGATATAGTTTTTAGAACATTTTTATCATTCTTTTTGATTTTTAAAAGTTCAGTAGGAGTTATAAAAATCCTATTTTCTTTATTTTTAAGAAAATCTATAACCTCAAATATTAATTCAAATTGTTCCTTTGAAAGATTTGCATGATGAAATTGTAATGTATAGATTATTTTATCTTTATTTTTCTTGTAATCATTAATAAAATCTTCAATATTATATTGTTTAAAATTATCTGTTAGAGGAATTGTAAGAATGTCTGATCCTACATTTCTCCACGAAAACATCATTTTAAAATCATTTTTTAAAAGAGGCTCTACTACATTTTTATTCCAAGTATTACCCGGTGGACCAAATATAATTGTTTTGGAGGCTAAATTTTTATATTCAATGTATCTATATTTTTCAAGACTAATGTTATGACTTTTTATACTTCTATCAAATTCAGTTGGAAAAATCTTATTTCTACCAAAAACTTTTCTTATAATAAAAGGAAAATAACTATGCGAATATCCATGACAAAAAAGTTCAATTTTTTCTTTTTCTAGAGATTTCAAATAACTAACTAAATTTCTATTTTTTAAATATTTTCCAATAACTCCTAATGAACCTTTACCATTATTTTTAACAACAATATCTACCCATTTTTTTAATTTAAAAAAATCTTTTCCAACATCATCATCTTTAAAAATTACATATTTTTTTTTTAACACATTATTCCTCAGATATTGGTTTTTGTTATTTTTTTCATTTGTTTTTGTTATTTTTTTCTGCTGCTAAATAATATATTAAACGTTTTAATTCTCTAGGAGGCATTGAGTCTAAAATGTCTTCAGGAGGTAAATTGAGGTCTTTATCAATAGTTTCTTCTATATTTACTTTTTTATTGCTATATTTATCTTTATAAATTTTAGAATAACCAACTACTAAACTATATGGTGGAATATCTTTAAAAACTACTGCTCCTGGTGCAACTTTACTATGGTGTCCTACTACAATATCACCTATTATACAAGCATTTGAATATATTTCTACATATTTTTGTATTGTAGGTGTTTTTCCTTCTTTTCCTCCAACTGTTACATTTTGACCAATAAATACATTTTCTCCAATTTTAGCTCCCCTGTTAATGACAATTCCTAACCCTCCATGTCCTAATCTTGTTGATTTTGGTAGAATGTCAAATGGTATTTCATTATAAATATATACGTTAGGATGACGAGTTCTTATTATCCTTTTTTTTAAGTTAAAATATTCATTACGAATTGATTGTAAAATTTTTTTAATTTTCATGAAAACCCTTATTTTTAAATTGAAATTAAACCTTTTGAATATAATATATCTGATGCATTTTTAATTTTTTCAAAACTAATGCTTGAACGGATAGCAATATCTAAAAGTGAATGTTTTCCATCTGACATATTTAGTATCCATTTAAATACAAGGTTTTCTTCACTTGAAGAAGAATATACTCCTCTTTTTCCAAGTTGTGGTTCACACTTTGAATATTTATTCATATAAATCTTATCATTTTCAATAATATCAATAACTTTAATATAAATATTAAATATCTCATCAAGACATTTTTCATTCATAATATTTATAGCGTCAGCCGATGTATGGTACTGGGGATATTTTGTATACTGTGTTCGCATAATTGATACTATTGGAATATTTATACCCGGAGAAGAATATTGACGTTCATCACTTCCCATTGGAACAAAATTTATAATTTGATAATTTTTTTCATTAAATAAATCGTATAAAACTTTAATTGTGGCTCTATCTAGATTAGTATCTCCATTTTTTGTTTTCTTAAAAGTTATATTGCCACTATCCCCAACACAGGTTATAACAAAACCAAATTTGATATTAGGTATATTTTTTTCATTAAGACTAAGCCAGGTTATTGAACCAATTGTTTCTGGTATAAATAAAAACCTGTATGTATATTTTAAATTTTTATTAATTAAATATTTTGCAAGAAATGTTGATAGTACTATACCACTAAGATTATCATTACATAGAGAAGGATGACATATATATGTTGAAACAAGTATTTCTTCTTTTAAATTACCCTCAATTATTAATTCACCGTATGTTAAATGCCCATTTTTTAGTTCCGAATCAATAAAAACTTCATAAGTATCTTCGGAAAGGTTTTCATATTGATTCTGAGTCATACAAAAACCCCAATTTTCTTTATAATATGATGTTACATATGGTATCCAGTCTGGATTTTTTGGTAAAGTAAAAAAATGTTTCCCATATGCTTGTTTAATTTCATTTAATGTCATTTTTTTATGAACAGGAATACTATAATTTAACAGATGCAAATTAGATTTTTTAAAATCGACTATTTTTTTACCTTTGGAGTCTTTTATATAGGCATCTTTTATGTTCCATTCTTTTGGAACTTCCCAATCAAAAACCTTTGTTCCTGTTGGTATTTCATATATTTTTATTGGAATATGCTCATTTATAATTTTTAGAGTGTCCCTTACACCTTTACCTGTTATACTTCTGCAAATTGGGTACAATCTTTTTATTAAATTTAACATCTTTTTTCCAAAATTATTTTTTTCCAAATACTCATTTTTTTTCATAATTTTCCCTTGATTCTTATTTCAACCTATAATTTTACTCATATAATAAATAAATTAAACTAATGTAAACTTTGTAAAATATATTATATAAATTATTCTGGTTTATAGGAATATTCTTGTGCGAAATTGTACCATTTATAATGATCTTTTGCTGCATTTACTTGATCATTAATAGTGAATTTAGTCTTATAACCAAAATATTCCATTATATCCTTAAAATAATATTCAATAAGCATAGCATCTTTTTGTTCAATTCTTTCAGGCCATCTATTTACATTAATGCTTGATACTTTATTGAATTCCAAATTATCAAAATTATTTCCTTTCCAAGGATTCCCTAGATTTGTTGGTATTAAAAGTTCATTGGTAAATCTTATATCTAAAAATTCACTTAACTTCTTCATTGTTTCTTTTGGTTCCAATGTCAAATCTTCAAATTTAATAACCTTATAACTTTCTGAACCTATTATCTCTTTGTTATACTTGGCTAATTCTAGTCCTAATTTTCCCCGATCAATGAGAGATTGTAGTAATCTCCTTGGTTCATCATTGAACTTATAATATCTTTTATCCCAACCAGATTTTAAAGATCCCCAGTTGTCTCGCGGGTCTCTTATTAAGTGAATAAACTTTGCCTTTGGAAACCACTTTTTAATTTCAAGAGCATAGATTTCACTGGACGTAGTTTTTTCAAGCCAATACTTGAAATTATTTTTCTTTTGTACATTTTTATTTATTGTCTTAGCAAAAGCTAATAAAACTTCCTTTGTCGAATAATTGGTTTTTGAAATAATTTCAGTAAAATCTTTTTCAAATTTTTCTTTATCTATTTTGAATTCTTTTTCAATAACATCAGGTTTGTTAATAATCATTTCAAAACGAGGAATTAAATTATTAATCACAACTTCTCTTTTTTTATCATTAGATATATCCTCTCCGTCAAATAAAGGATAATAAACATACCAGAAACCACTATCATCTGGATAAACAAGTAAATCTGGATGATTATCAAATAAATTTATCAACAATGTTGTTCCTGTTTTTCTATGACCACATATAAATACAGGGCTATCCCAACCTTCATTTTTTGTCATATAAATCTACCTAATTTTGTAATTTTAAAACTTAATTCACATAATGTTTTTATTCATAAATATTTCCCTATAAACTCATATCTCTCAAGAGAGAATCTATATTTTAAATTGTTTTATTTAAGATTCAATTAATTTTCCAATTTTTTTATCTTTTAATATATTTTTTATAATACTAAAAGTAAATTTAGAAAGTATCCCCAAACTAGATTTCTCATCTAATATTATATGTCCTATTTTTCCAGAAATAATTTTTCCAGTTTTTTTAAAATGCCTCATCCTCACTAATGATAACCCTCCAACATGCTTATATAATGATTCTCTTTCCAACTTTGTAAACTTATCTTGGTCTAAAATAGGTTCCATACCAGATCCTTTATGTTGATAGAATGTATTGCTCTCCTCACGAACACTTATCAAGGAATCTGAACCAAACAAGCTCATAGAATTAACTGCATCGTCTAATATTTCACTTGAAATAAGAGGATATTCTATAGAAGCTATTGCTATGATATCAAAATTTTCATTCAATCGATTTATTACTATATCTATAGTACTGTTTAAACCTACATTATGCATAGTTTGTTCGACTGAACGAAATACGTAACTAACTTTCTTTATATTTGAATAGTTATTATAAATAAAATCCCCAATTTCTTTGTCAGGTGATGTTACAACTATTTTTTTAACATAAAAGGATTTCAATAACTCATCGACCTTATATTGAAGTAAATTTTTTCCATCGAGCATTTCAAAAGCTAAATTATTTGTATATATACCTTCTCCTCTTACAGGGATTATAACTAATGTTTTAAGATTTTCTGGTTTTTCTGGGACATATTCCTTATGGATGGCCGCCCTAGTTTTTAAAATCCTTTCTTCATCTCTTGTTAAATTTGAACTATGTTGTCTATAATTAAACAATGGTTTATTTATATTTTTAACTTTGTATTTGGATATAAATTTAACCCATAATTCATAACCATCTTGGCATGTATATTTTTCATTATAACCACCTAATGATTTTAAAAAATCTAACCTTATCATAGTACAAGCACCATGTGCTGGTTTGTCATATAATTTTACTTCATTATCAAAATCATGTCTAACAAATACGCCCTTTTTTTTATTTTTAGAATCAACTAAATAGTAATCCGGAAAAACTAATCCTAAATCTTCGTCTGCTTCGAGAGTTTCAACCATAATTTTTAATGCATCTTTTTCAAGAAAGTCATCAGCATCAAGTCTCATTATGTATTTTCCGTTTGCTAACTTCATAGCAACATTATTAGAGATATTTAATCCTTTATTTTGTTGAAAAATAATTTTTATATTTTTATAACCAATATATTTTTTTATAATCTCTTTAGAGCTATCAGTAGAACCGTCATCTATTATTATAATCTCAAAATCCTGAAAAGATTGTTCTAAAATACTATCTATTGCTTTTTTTATATAGTCTGCATAATTATAGTTTGTAATATATACTGTAACTAATGGTGGAGATATTATTTTAATCAAACCTCCTTTTAATTTTTTTTGCTGGAACACCTGCTATAATTAATTTTTTCCCGAAACTTTTAGTGATAACACTATTACTTCCCACAATAGAACCATCATCAATATTGCACCCTGGAAGTACAGTTACATGAGCACCAAGCCAAGCATCTTCACCTATTCTAATTGGAGTATGATTATATCCCTGATCTTGAATAAAGTTACTGTCACTATATCTGTGCATACTTGTTTGAATATAAACAAATCCAGAAATTAAACTTTTAGTTCCAATGAAAACAGAATCCCCGCCATTAATAACAGAATAGAGGCCTATCCTGACTTTTGCAGAAATTTCAATAGTTGATTCATTGGTTCCTAAGATTCTTACTCCTCTATCTATTTTGACATTATCTCCAATAATAATTTTGGAATTCTTATGGGCTCTTATCTCAACACATCTATTAAAGAACACATTATTCTTTATTTCTATTTTAGCATTTTCTGTAAGATTTATATTGGGAAACGAAACACATCTAAATTTTTTCCCAATTTTTATATTTTCGGAATAATAAAATATTTTAAAAATCAATCCCTTAAAAGAGGGTAACCTTTTTTTAAAAAATCTAATAACGCGGTATATCAATCTAATCCATCCAAAAATCTTTTTTCTAATTTTTGATAAGCCTTTAAATCAATTAAAACTTTTTTACCAATCAGATTATAGTATTCCCTTGCATCAATTCCATGATTAGGACGTAAACAAATCAAATCGGATTCTTTTAGAATAGTTCCCTTTTTTAAGTCTTTCTTTGGATATACTGCTCGTCTAAATGTTATTCTATGATTTTTTTCTAATTCTAAGGGTTTTTTTTGTGAAGAACCCTTTAATTTTTTAATATCCTTGATATTGGATATAAGTTCTTTAACTTCTGATTTTGTCAAAGATATCTTATGGTCTCTAAATTTCTTATTTTTTCTAGTATCTGTAAAATGAAATTCTAATATATCTGCGCCCATAGCAAAAGCAATCTCTAAAGCTTTACTTCCCACTGTATGATCTGAGTAACCAATAGTTAAACCAGTTTTTTCATATAAAATTTGCATAACATTTAAGTTTACATCTTTAAAAGAGTTAGGGTACAAAGACGTGCATTGGAGAATAGCTAAATTATTTGGATTTTTGTAGAATTTATCTAAAGATTGAATATATTTTACAGTAGCAATTACTTCACTTAGTATGGAAAGACCTGTAGACAAAATTATTGGTTTTTTATAATCTACAATTTTCTTTAAAAAATTGTATGCGGTAAGATCTCCTGAACCAATTTTATAAATAGACATGTAAGGATTTATCCGTTCTAAAATTGATTCATCCCAAACAGAAGCAAGGAATTTTGCATTATTATCCAAACACATTTCAGCTAGTTTAATATATTGTGCTATACTCAATTCAAATTTTTTAAAATGTTTATTTCTTTCAGGGCTTTCCAATGGATTAACAATAGTATTACCATAGTATAGTTGAAATTTAATATAATCAACATCTGATTCTATTGCAAGCTTTGTAAGTTTTTTAGCATATTCAAAATTACCTTCATGATTCCCTCCTATCTCTGCTATTAAAAGTGGTCCATGTTTACCTTTGAAATTTTTTATAGTCATTTAGAAAACCATGCCAATTTTCAATAAAAACTTATTGATTTATTTAAAACTTTCTTCTTTTAAAAATTTAACTGACAATACTTATAATGAGATAGTGTCAAGATAAAGAGTTAAGTATCCCATCCCATCTTATTTTTTTGGTGAATTATAACAAAATGGGATGGGATGTATTGTGCTTAACGAGATAGTAAAGATATGTAAACATAAAAAGATTTTTAAAAGAAACAAAAAAGGTATTGAAACAAAAATATTAGGAGTACTTTTGTATCACCGGGGTCTTTCTTACCGTGATACAAGTAAGATCTTAGGAGTAATAGAACAAAGTAGTTATGAAGCAGTTCATTACTGGTACAAACAGTTCAACGAACTGTTTGTAGTTAGTGTAAAAGAAAGACGAGCTGTTGCTTTGGATGAAACCAAAGTCAAGAGATGCAAGAAACAAGTGTTTCTTTGGACTGCTGTTGATGTAGATTCTAAAGAGGTTCTTGGTGTTTATATATCTGATACAAGAACTGGCCTAGATACAAGTTCTTTTTTAAAATATTTTTTAAGTTTTTGTACCAATAAACCCGTGTTTATTGGTGATAAGGCTCCTTG
>CAZHIY010000073.1:0-9311 GCA_964533085.1 uncultured Thermoplasmatales archaeon
TATACATATTTAAGGTTAAAAATTATATAATAGCCTTAGCTAACATGGCTTTATTTGATAATATTACAAAAAAACATGGGAGTGGAGTAACAATTAATCTTTTTGTCACACCTGATACTGATAAATGTATTTTTCCAGCAGGTTTTAACAAATGGCGAAAAAGAATAGAAACAAAGGTTTGTGCAAAGGCAAAAGATAACCAAGCAAACTTAGAAGTAATTAAATTAATTGCAGAATTTTTCAAGAGACCAATTAAAAAAGTCTATATTTTATCTGGTAAAAAAACAAGGGAAAAAACTGTATTGATTGAAGATATCTCAGAAAAAACAGCTTTACAAATGTTGAAGGAGTCATTGAATGGATTATAAAAAATCTCTCGAAGACCTTGAAAAAGCATTATCAGAGTTGCGAGATGAAAATAAAAAAATTCCTATTGTAGTTGAGGGGGATAAAGATAGAGATGCTCTTCATAAACTTGATGTAAATGGAGATATAATCAGTTTGAATACTGGAACTTCCCTTACTGATTTTTGTGAAAAGATTGCTAATAGCTATAAAGATATAATTATTCTAACGGATTGGGATAGAAGAGGAGGCTATCTTTGTCATACAATCAAAAAAAACCTTGAGGGACGTGTAAATTGTAACATATATTATCGTGAGATCTTTGCAAAGAATGCTATGATAAGAACTATTGAAGGGCTTCCCTCTTGGATTGAAACAATGAGAAATAAAATAATGAATGGATTAAAAAGAAATTTCAAGGAAAATTTACCGAGAGGGTAAGCAATCTAATAAGGTACCGGTGAGGACACTTAAAAATAATTGCTTAACCACCCGGAATTATTATAATGCATCTCTATATTTAAATTTTGTCTTAAATCATATAGGCAATTGACGAATCTTTTACCTATTGGTTTTCACATTAAGAATAATTGGAAAAAAATTGGTTTTAGAATTTTAAAAAAATTTATTTCCTTTTTCTTACCCAAAATGCAATAAAAGTAAGTCCAATAATTACAAATATTAACTCAAAACCTGGGGTTTCACTTTTAACTTCATCTAAATCTATTACTGATGCATGTTGTTTAGAAGTACTCCAGCTTTGAGGACCTAATGTAACACTTTTATTTGTGTTAAGTGAGAAAATACCCTGAGATTGAGGAATAAAATCAATTTCAGGATCGCCTTCAAGTGATTCAGTACTTCTAGTAATTATTGAGAAATCAATTGGATCACCATAATTTTTCACATTCAGACCATTATAATCATCTGTTACAGTAAGTTCAATATCTTTTCCTTTTACATCTGATTCACTGGTAAAAAAATATTCTCTACCAATTCTTTTAGGTGAGTTGTAGAATTCTTTTGCAATCGTTATTGTACAATCAAGAGGATCACTACCTCTAACTTTTGAAATATCATCACCGATAAATCGAAACGAATGCCCATTTTCATTTGAATTTGGAGTTAATATTATTTTATCTTCAGAATTATTTGCACATGATGCAATATCTATTGAATACATGGAAGAATTATCCCATAAAAAGAATGAATAATTACCAATTTTTTCATCTGATTCTACTGTACTTTGGATTTTAAAAGTAAGAGTTGTGTTACTTGGAAAAAGGAACATAGCAACATCCTCATTTGAACCAGTAAATTCAATAATCGGGTAGGAATACGGAATATCTGTTGTTAATACCCCATCAACGATACCTGTTTTCCTACCAATAGAATCCTGAGCATAAAATGTAACATCTCCATCGCCCATTGCCGTAATTTGAGTTGATGAAGGTAGTCTTTGATCTGTTATTCCGACGGGTCCTAGATAGTTAATTTCGCTTTTATCACCAAGAACACAATCATATGAATAATAATAGATGAATTCATCCCATGTTGATGTAGAGTTCCAAACATATGACCACCATCCATCATAATATGTATCAACATTGCATTCTATAAATGGATAATGATTAGTATTTGTATAATCTGTTGAATCATGATAACTTGCATATTCCCTATTTGGATCATAAATATATATTCTAGTTATTCCACCATCCAATCCTGGAATAACTCTCCAAGGTATAACAGCATGACCTCCTGTACCTCTTATTCCAAGAACTCCATTCTCACCGTTATTTAAATCATCAATTATATCATTTAGAACATCTTCCATATGAGGATGAAGACCAGAAGATGTTGTTGTGCTTAATCCATATTGGTCCCAATACTGATCATTATACTCCTCATATTTATCCTCTGAATATTGACCTGCTTGTCTAGCATAATAATATCTCCAAGTATAATTCCAATTCTCTCTTTCAAGATCATCAATAGTCACAGCTGTATCCTGAATATAATTAGGATAAATCCTGGAGGGTGCTTGAGACATCTCAAGAGAGGCAACACACATCCCAAAACAATGACCATTTCTACCACCTGTTTTAACCTTATTGTCATAGAGTCGTTCAGCTCGTGGACGTTTCCAGCCCCAGCCTTTTTCCCACCATACATCATCTTCTCCAAAAATATATTCCATCATATCCCATGACCATGTATGGTTATCAGAGCACCCCCAATTACTAAAGTTAAAACCGTAATACCATTGATAAGGAACTCTAATATCAATATCTTCCCCATCAACTCTTGTTGATCTTCCCTCTGTATCATAAGCCCGTGCATAATATGTAAACTCTCTATCGTCTATATCATCATTTGGAACTCTTAAAGTCCTTGTTACTTCAGTTTGAGGAGGGTCAATATTATAATCTTCAGGAATAGAAGTACTTGTGTCAATAGTAATTAAATTTATACCATCTGGATCTGAAGCAGTAACTGTGATATTGATCATTTGATTATCACCTGGAAGTAGTCTATGATATTCTGGAATTACATTCTCATCTCTGAATTCAATATCCATTGTTACCACTGGTGGTGTACCACTACCAGTTACATCAACTGTAAATGTTTCGCCTTGAGCAGGTTCTGATCCCTTATCATCTGCAAAAATACTGAATGTTGCACCAGGTGCATATAAAACTTCAGAATATGAACATTCAAGAGTTGTTTGTGTTCCCTCTACATAACATGCCTCAACCTCAATCCCACCTTTGTAAATTGAAATGTACTCCATTGCAGTATCATCCGTTGCTGTCACTTCAATAGTAACAGTATCACCTGATTCAGGAGATTCGGGGGTAACAGTATATGATATTTCACAAGGAGTTGTATCTTCAGGAGGCTCTTCTGGCGGTTCTTCAGGAGGTTCTCCACCAGAAGATAAATAGGTTACAATCAATCTTGGTTTATAATATGATGAATCATCACTGTAAAATCGATAATCTTCCCCCTCAAGAGATTCAAATGCTACACCATAATTTGTAATCGATCCGTCAATCCAGTCTTCAACAAGACTTGTTGCATCCCAATATTGCCAACCAGTCGATGAAATAGTAATTTCATCAATTAAACCGAGATAGTCATCTAGTTTATATGACCACACTTTGTAAAGTGGTTTAGAATTCCAAGTTACTATACTTTCATACCATAGCTCCCGAATATAGTACATTTTTACTGGAACATTTTCTGGATCTGAAGGTAAATATAGTGCAATTTCTGCTTCCTGTATTTCTGCATCTTCAGGAAGATCTATGGGAGAAAATTTAACGAAACTTAAATAATCATAAAAAAATTCATATCCTTCTCCAACCCTCAAATAATATCGTTCTGAACCTGTATTAAAGTTAGTATTTGGTGATTCTTGAGATACATACACTGAATAGTCTGAATAAAAATAATCTGTATATTCTTCTGGCGGTGGTGCAGATTGTGAAATCTGGACAAAACCAGGAAATATTAAAGTAAATGCAATTCCTAACATAAAAAATATATTTATTTTTTTCATCACAAAAAAAACCTCCAGTTTGTCTTGGGATATTTGGTTTTTATTTATATAATCTGCTTAAAATTTCAGATAAAAATACCATTATAAAAAATAATCTTACTTTATTAGAAGGCTGTAAAAAAAATTTCATTTTTTTATAATAATATTTAAAGAAAAAAAAAGTAAATTATTATGTAATATAGTGACTTGTATTTGACCAATCAAATCCTTTTACTAATTTGATTTTTGGTATCCCTTTTGGAGGTAACCATCCTTGGATAGGATATACAAGATTTGGAAAAAAACGGTTCATGTTTTTTGAAAGCTTTGTTGCATCGTGCTCTTCTCCATAATATTTTCTTGTGATCTCATAGGTTTTTTGTTTTGTAATTTCTTCATCAAGAAATCCAAGTGAATGAATATATTCATGCAACAGCACATGAAAACCATAAGGATTGAGTAATTTATGGTTTGTTTCAATGATTCTTCTAAGAGGAGTTGCATTAACTACAATAATATTTGAGGCAACTTGATAGTATGCACCAATAAATCCGCTTAAAGTTGCACCAAGTTCTTGCAAACCAAGCATTAGACCTGCCCTAGAAGTGCCCTCGTTTTTCAAAACTGCATCCTTAACTAATTCAAAGTTATCAACAAGACTTTTTTCGACTTCTGGATTGTTGAATATTTTCATTTTAAAAATATGTAATTAACAATTGTTAATAATCTTTTCTATTATAAAGATTTTTTCCAGCTTTTTTAATCGGTCTTACAAGTGATTGAATTATTTTTAAATCCACTTCTCCATTGTTATAGGCTTTCAGAAATGTAAAAGCGTCTATACTATAAAGATTTGAATCACACATTTGATGATATTCACTACATGCAGCATTTTTTACTTCAGAAATTACTTTTTTTGTTATTTGTGATGTAAAATGAAAATCTTCTGATAGAAATAAATCAACACCATTCTTCAATGCTGAAACAAGAATGTTACAATCATTTGCTATATCAACAGGTTTTACACCATGATGTTCTTCCATTGATCTAATACAAGCTTTCCCAAAAGCGTCTGAAAATAACCTATTTTTAAAATCAATCACATTAGCATGAGATTGTTTCCAACGCTTCAACGCACGTTTATATTCTGATTTTGTTATTCGCCCCCAGACCCTAAGTTGTTCAAGCTCAGAAAGAACTGTTGAAGTGATAAAGCATGGAATACCATCACGTGCTAATATTTTAATTACTCTATCAATAGAATTTTTATCTTGTAAGAGAAATGATGTATCAAAAGACACGCTCCTAATTTCCATAATTTCAATCATATCATAATGGTTTATAAATAGATAATTATTATCAGTTTGTGTCTAAGGAGGAATCAAGATGGGTGTATTTGATGAAGGATTAACTAATTTAACAGAACATCTTTCGTTTGAAAAGATATTAGGTGGAGATTTTTCTGGGGTGATATCTTTATTTTATATTGCATTATTAATTGCTATTTACTCAGTTTTAATATACCACTTTTATAGATACATTGCACGTAGGGATTGTTTTAAACCAAGTTGTCGTGAACATACTAAAACCTATGGTTTCTTGAAATATTTCTGTCTATTTCCAGTTATAGCAATAATTTTCTTTTTAGGATTTGCCATGATGCTGTTATTCTTAGCAAAAGACATCAGTCTTGATACTGTTCTTTCAACATCATTTGCAATAGTAATAGCAATTAGAATCTGCTCATATTATACAGAAGATCTTTCAAGAGATGTAGCAAAAATGTTACCATTTGCTCTCCTTGGAATATTTCTAGTCAGTCCCTCTTATTTTGTACTAGAAGATGTCACAAATAAAATAAATTCATTACCTGAACTTGTTAATATAGCAACTAGATATATTTTATTTATAGTAATTGTTGAATTGATTTTAAGAACATTATTAACAGTCCGCCGTGCAATATTTCCCATTAAAGAAGAAGTTGCTGTTGAAGAAACCTAAAATAAAACCATAAAAACTTGAATAATAAGGCGACATATTATGGTAGTCGAACAATTAAAAGTAGGATTTGATAATTTTAGCTATGTAATCTATTGTTCAAAAAAGAAAGAAGCTGCAATTGTCGACCCAAGTTATGATGCTACCAAAGCATTAGACTTTATTTCCTCTAATAATTTAAAATTAATATATATAATTCTAACTCATCACCATAGCGATCATTCAGGTGATACTCACCGAATTAAAAATTTATATCCATCATTAAAAATCATTTCTTCAAAATCTGATGAAGAAAAATTAGGTTTTACAATAGATTTTTATGTTTCAGATAATGACGAATTGAAAGTTGGAGATGTTAGTCTTGATTTTATTTTAACACCTGGTCATACAAAAGATGGAATATGTATAATAGTTGACAATGAATCAATTCTTACAGGTGATACCTTATTTATCGGAGATTGTGGAAGAACGGATCTACCAGGAGGAAGTTTTGAACAGATGTTTAAAACACTTCAAGAAAAAATTAAACCATTGTCAGATAACCTAATTGTTTTTCCAGGACATGACTATGGCAACAAACCATTTGATACTCTTGGAAATCAAAAAAAGACAAATAGGGTGTTGATTGCAAATAACCTGGAGGAGTTTTCAAAAATTCCTTAGTTTATAATTAAGGTTATAAAGAATTATTCATTTTTGGCTAAATTAGTAAATGATATAATATGAAAGACATAGAATACAAATGTAAGTACTGTGGACAGAAAATGCATAAGTTTGATTATGAAATTTATAATGGCTATTGTGGAAAATGTAGAGAAATACTTGATTGGAAAAAAACACTTGATAATATAAAGGATTTTAAAAAATAGTCTTGAATTATATTTGATGGATTTTTAGTTTATCAGCATAATCTTTTACCTGTGAAAATTCTTCAATTGAAACATGCCGTGATATATCATCGTAATCACATGCATGATACTCAGGTCTATATTGAGCCATAATATTTACACAAGCATTAGGAAGATTTCTTGAAATCCAATCAATAATTGGTTTTGAACAACAATAAATATGATTAGGCATAACAAGATGTCTGATAATCATTTCAGAATTTTCATATGCAATTTTGTGGTTTCTTTTTACAACCTCTAAATAATTATCTACTTTTGAAAGACGAGTTGCACACTTATCATTTCCATATTTAAAATCGGTTAGATAAAGATCAATTACTCCATTAAGAAGTTTCATTGTTTCAGATGAGCAGTACATATTAGAGTTCCAAATCTGAGGAATATTTTCTTTGCAAATATCAAGGACTTTTAATATATAGAAAAGGTTTGGTGTTGGATCACCCCCAACCCAATTTATGTTTCTGGACCCCTGCCTATTTCTATAAGAAATTACATTTACTAGTTTTTCTGGTTCAATATAAATTCCACAACTATCTTGGCTTATATCCCAGTTCTGACAGAAAACACAATGAAATGTGCAACCTGAGAAAAAAATTGTATGTGAAGGAACCAGAACTTTTTCTTCACCAGTATGTAAAAATTCAGACGTAATTCCCGTTTGTTTTACACCACAGTTTCCAGACTTCATATTTCTATTTACATTACATCTTCTTTCACAAAAAGTGCAATTCTCAAAAATTCTTGATGCAAGTTCTATTTTCAATTTTAATAAAGATTGTTTAGGTTCAATATCTTTAATTTTGAAGCTTTTTATTGATTCGTCATGTTTTTTCCATAAATTATCTGTTGATTCTTTATTCTTAAAATAAACAGAGACCGTTTTACAACGAAGATATTTTGCTTTTCTTTTTTCTTTTAAAATTCCAAAATAATCTGAAAGAAGTGTTTTTTTATCTTTCATTGTTTATCAATATATTAATTTGAATTTAAATCTATGTTTTACACAGTTTCTT
Source organism: uncultured Thermoplasmatales archaeon (assembly GCA_964533085.1). Lineage (GTDB taxonomy): Archaea > Thermoplasmatota > E2 > DHVEG-1 > DHVEG-1 > SG8-52-3. The sequence continues at coordinate 7,806 of CAZHIY010000073.1, forward strand.
TGATCATTGATTTTAATTGTTTATCTTTATAACCATGTTGTTGCATCGCTCCTGACGGGCAAGTCACAACACATAAACCACAACCCATACACAGAGCTTCGTTTACCTTTGCTTGTGATTTATCGCCATCCTTAACAAGCTCAATTGCATTATATGCACATACAGATAGACATGTACTACAGCCTGAACATAAATCTTCATCAACAAAGGAAATAAGTGGTTCAGATTCAAGTTCTTTTTTTGATAATATATTTGCCGCACGTGCAGCCGCACCACTTGCTTGTGCAACAGTGTCCTGAATATCTTTAGGAGATTGACAGCATCCAGCAATAAAAACACCACCAGTAAAAGTATCAATTGGTCTTAGTTTTGGATGAGCTTCTAAAAAGAAGCCATCAGGGCTCTGTGAAATTCTAAGAATGCGAGTAAAATCCATTGCATCTGCTCTTGATACTAGGGCAGGTACAAGAACAACAAGATCGGTGTTTATCTCAAAAAGTTTATTTGTTGTAGTATCAAAGATATCAATTGTAAGATGATCTCCTGATTTTCTAACCTCTGATGGTTTACCTCTGAAAAAGTTTGTTTTCATTCCACGTATTTTTCTATAAAACTCTTCGTACCCTTTACCAAAACTACGAATATCGGTGTAACAGATATTAATTTCAACATCATCTCCTAATTTTTCTTTGAGCAAATAAACATGTTTAAGTGCGCTCATACAACCTATACGGCAACACCATGTACATTCTGTTTCATCACGAGATCCAACACATAAAATGTAAGTGATACTTTTTGGTTTTTCCCCATTTGATAGACGTATAACTTCTCCAGTCGTCGGTCCAGATGAACTAATCAATCTTTCCATTTCAAGAGTTGTAATCACATCATCAGAACGAGAATAACCATATTCATGCAAACTAGTCGGATCAAGCAGGTCATAACCAGTTGCTACAACAATTACACCAACATTTAGTTCAACTTCTTCATCCTTTTGTTTGAAATCTATTGCATCAGCTTCACAAGCTTCAACACAGAGAGGACCTGTTCCACATTTCCCGCGAGTAATCATAAGACAATTTTCAGCATCAATTGTACACTTTAATGGAACTGCCTGTGGAAATGGCATATATATTGCGCTACGTTTACCTATCCCTTCATCAAATTCACTTGAAATCCTATCTTTGAGTCTGCATACTGCCACACAGTCCCCACAACCAGTACACTTATCCATATCAACAAATCTAGCCTTCTTTTTTACATTTACCTTATAATTCCCAATACTTCCATCAATTCCAATAACTTCAGAATAAGATAAAAGCTCAATATTAGGATGATTTGCAACTTCCATCATCTTAGGTGTTAATATACAACTTGAACAATCAAGTGTTGGAAAAGTCTTATCAAGTTGAGCCATCCGTCCACCAATACTTGGTGACTTTTCAACAAGATATACCTTATGACCTTCTTCTGCAATATCAAGAGCTGCTTGAATACCAGCAATAC
>CAZHIY010000074.1:0-4921 GCA_964533085.1 uncultured Thermoplasmatales archaeon
GAGCAATATATTATGGGTATAAGTTTAAGCCTGTTGAGGTGAAGTAGTGAAAATAAAGAATGCATTATCCGAAAAGATTGCAGGTGAAATTACTTTAAGTCCTAAACCTGGTCAAACTATTCGGAAGTGGCGAGGTGTTTTTGGCATAAGTCAGACTGATCTTGCAAGTTGTTTGAATTTATCACCTAGTGTTATCAGTGATTATGAATCAGGGCGAAGAAAATCACCTGGAATTCAAACCATAAAGAAAATAATTGAAGCATTTATGGTAATAGATGAAAATCGTGGGGGAAAAATTATTCATCAATATGATTCCATGATTGAAACTCAGGAAGGGATACTTGAAATTATGGAATATCCATACACTATTGTTGCAGAGTCATTCATAAGAGAGATAGATGGAAATATTTTGACGTCAAGTAAAATTGGGCTAAAAAAAAGTGTTAAGGGATTTACACTTGTGGATAGTGTAAAAACAATTGAAACAATAAATTCTGGTGACTATAATCGTTTATATGGTTGGAGCACTGAGAGGGCTATCATTTTCACAGGTATCCGATATGGCCGTAGTCCTATGATAGCAATAAGAGTTCACCCTGTTAAACCAACTGTTGTTGTTTATCATAGACCGGGGTCTGTTGATTCTCTTGCAATAAAACTTGCAGACCGTGAAAATATTCCTCTTGTTGTTACTAGTTTAAAACTTAATGACCTTAAGAAGAAATTGGTTGGTATTGGAGGGACATAAGAATGGATATTGTTGGATTGTGCAGTATATGTGGCAAACCTGGTGCTATGTATACATGTAGTTTGTGTGGTAGAATTGTTTGTAGTAGATGCTTTGATAATGCTCATGGAATCTGTAATAGTTGTAATGTTGGGAAACGTTTATAAAAAATAAAAAGAAAGCGATAAATAGAAGCTTTAGGATTTAGGTCATAGGTGGTGTGGAATTATGGCAACGATTAAATGTGCTAAATGTGGTGCTGATATTCCCGAGAAGGCAGCTTTCTGTCCTGCTTGTGGGGCACCAAAGGAAGAAAAACAACCTGAACCAAAACCTCAGGCACCAAAATCTGAACCGCAACCGTCAAAATCTATTCCAGAATTAGTTAATTCAATTTTTACAGAGACAAATATGTTTATAATGATTCCAATAGGTGTCTTAATTGCATGTATAGGCGGTCTCATTAATTTGTATGGTGGATTTAATTATTCCACAGCAGGATTGATTGTTAATGTATTGGGTTGTTTGTTCATTGGCATGTTTCTACTTATGGGTGGAATTACAATTAAGCATTATGACAAATTTGTAAGGCTTGGTATGATACTCGGCGGCGCAATAATGGTTACATGGTCAATTTCTATACCTGCATAAAGCTTAATTAAATGAAAAAACAAATCCAATAATTCTCTTTTTTTTTTCCTTTTTTCAAGTATAATATTTAAAGAAAAAAAATAGAGGATATCTCTAAAAAAAATTTATGGATATCCGCCAAGTAGTAGACTTGGGTCACCTAATAGTTGCCATTGTTGTACAGTTTTTTGATCAATTCCGTCCCATCCATAGTCGTGGCGCCAGTAAACAAGTTCAAATGTCTTATGATGTGTTATATAGTTTGTTATTGCCTGTGTATATGCCATACCTAAGATATGTTGTTCTTCTTCGCCATATTGTCTAAAGAACTCTGTATTTATCCATCCATCTCCAGTACCAATGGTACACACATCTCCTTCTGATCCCCAACCATATCCAGTATTTCCCATTGTTGCAATAGCACCAGTTTCTGGAAGTTTTACCATAAACCAGCCCCAGCATTCAGGAATGGGAGTTCCATATGTAAACATCCAATTGTTGATAAAAAGATTTAGAAATGAGGGAATTAAGGATATACTGAACATACTGTTATGACAACCACCAACACAAACCACAGGTAGTTTATTTGTATTTGATAGTTTCTTCATTGGGAATAATGGGAAATGAATAAATGGAAAATAAGGCGAAATTTGGGTGACGACAAGTCCTGCGACTTGACCATATCTTCTGTTTCCAGGTATACCTGGATAATGATCTCCCCACCATCCAGGACTTCCATGGCCCGACATAAATGCAAGGCCATATCCTTCACTGAATTCATCGATTACATCTGACTGATCAAACCATTTTCCATTTGAAGTGAAAACACTATTGCTTTCAAAATCATCAGGAATATAAGCAAGAGCTCCGCCTCTTCCGCGTAGAATTTTTTCACCGACTATCCATTCTCCTTCATAGTATGTTTCTGTATCATCAAGTTTTGCTCTGAAAACTTCTGTTCCAACATCGTTTTCTATCCATACATCAATGTCTGTTAGATTACCATAAGGTTTTGGATCATAGGACTTCCCACGTATTGTAAGAACCTCGTCAACGTATGATACATTCGCGTACCAATAGAGATCATTACAATATGCTTCTCCGCCATTAGGCGTATACGTATAGTCTGTGTTACCAAGGGTGTTACCATTTGAAATAGTCATAATCTCTGCAATTGGTGGTGCTGGATAACCATTTTGTAGTTCTTCTTTCAAATGATCATCATGATTAAAGGTAATATTTGTTACAGCTGTTTTATCAAGTGTTATATATATTTCATCAATTGGGCCTTTTTCTTCTTCAGGGTTTGTACTTTGTGCATATATTACATATTCACCATCTGATACTTCACTAGTATCCCACTGGATGTCCCAATCCTCTTGATCTAGAAATCCATCTCCAGAAATCGAAATCATTCTTTTAAACCAACTTGGATCTGCTGGTTGTTCTTCATATTTAATGATTTTATCAATTACATCCTTTGCTTCCTTATCATTTCTACAGGCAAGTCTCCCAAATGTAACATCAGGGTATAGGTCAATTTCATCTCTTAAGTCACCACTCCATTCAGCAAATATACCGTTTCCATTAGAATCCCAGTCTTCAAATTCTCCTCCTTCTTTGTAGATATCTGCATAATATAAATCACATAAATAGCCAGGTTCTCCACTAGTAAAGTTATAGCCAAGGCCTCCATCCCATTGGAAATTTGAATATCTTACTGGAACATACCACCATTTAGCTCCATGGTTAATATCATCCTTTGGTTTTGCATATATAGTGGATTTCAAACCACCAAAAAGAAGTATGTGGCTAATTCCCCAGGTTTCTATTGCATCTTTTATGAAATATTTAATTTTCTCAGGTTTATCACAGCCATAATATTCATCATAAATCTCCTCTGTTGTTTTGATAATCGTTTCCATTCCAAATGAGTTTTTATGTTCAACTAATCTCTCAAGTTCCAATGAAAATTTAGATGGGCTAATAATAACTAAATCATAAATACTTTCATCTGGGAAAAAATCGATATCTGGATTTTCATAAGAAATTTTAATATCAAACTTATCAGCTACAATTATTTTTCCAGTTTCAGGTCTATACCTAAGTGGAAAAATATTTACTGTCAGATGCGTAACATGTTCGGCTTTGTTATTTAACCCAACACCAATATGATAGCTATGCCAAGAATGGGGGTATAGTTCATTGCTATTATACACCGTTTCATCCTTTTTTGCTTGAATTAAAAAATTCTCTCTTGGTGTCAATGGTAATGGTGCCGGTGCAGGCTTTATTTCTTTTGAAATGTCACGTTCTTGAATATTGTAAGCTTTTGCTTCAACCTTTATATTGGTTGCTCCAAATGGGAGCTCGTATTTTTGAAGGATTCTTGGAATCATTGGTTGACCCGGATTCATTAAATATAATTCTTCATCTCCAAGACGAACCTCAAGATAATTATTTTTACTTTCAATAAACTTCAGTTCTGAAATATCAGCCTCTAAAATACTAGTAATATTTTCAGTTTTTATTTTTGTATTTTCAACATTTGTTGCTAGTGCTCCTATTCCACTTACAATTAAAATTACTACTACTAATATTGGTACCAATTTCCTCATGGTTTGTAACCTCCCTGTTATTATCTACTATAATATATATATAGTATATAAATCGTTGGGGGATGTTAGAATTTAGTTTTTGGGGCTATGGCAAGGCTTGGAAACGAACGAATCGTACCTTACCATATTCCCATAATTAGATATTTCATTTTGATTTAAAGATTTCTGCTGGATTTCAAGGGTGTCAATTGTTTTGTTCATGGAGTTTGTTCACAGGCTAATTTCAGGGGGAATTCAGTTGGTGTTTTATGCTTTGATCTTCACATATATAACACTATTACGTCGTTGCTGTGCCTTTCTGCATCTCAAAATGGAAATTCAAAAAATTGCGGAGGGGGCAATAGAGGCGGCCTAGACTTATTATCTTGAATAGGCCATCCCGCGTTTAAACAATTTGGGCATGGAATGCAGATATGTGATTTGGACAGATTTTGCCCGCATACATAACAAACGATATTGTCGCCATCTTTTTTTTCGGTATCTACCGCAGATTCCAATTGTGCCACCTTATTGGCATGGTTTGTTTTTAATTGTTCTATTTCATTGGCATAATCTATGTTGAGTTGATTGATCTGTTGTTTGAGGGTATCTATTTGGTTTTTAAGGGGACTGATCATGTTGTTAACTGTCTCGGCAGTATACCATTCGTAATTGTTAAATTTCGGTTGAATCGACTTATCCCAATATTCATCAATTATCTCTTGTCTTCTTTCACTCTCAAGGAGCTGTCTTCCTCGCTCAAGGGCTTCATCTTCGTTATCAATCATTTTTTCAGCTTGTTGCACAATACGTTCAGAACGCTTTTTGCTTTTAACTCTCTCGACCATGGCTCCTATGGATTCTATGGGCGTAAGGGTCTCTTTTTCGTTCATACCGTTATCGATATCATTGTCATTTTCTCCATATTTTTCACGTATCGCTTTGATAGTGTTGGGAGAATGCTTAT
>CAZHIY010000074.1:4931-9221 GCA_964533085.1 uncultured Thermoplasmatales archaeon
GGATGAATACATCCCCGTTTTTTCGTTTTTTGAGCACCTTTTCGTATGTCTTCTAAGATATTCTCAATCTCTTTATCCTCAATCATACCATCACTGTACATTCACATATGGTCACTGGTTTTTAACTTTTTGCCATAAAACTGATATAGCTGTCAGTTTCGATCAGAAAACATTCAAACCCTTTCAGAATCCTTTCAGAACCTGTTCAAAAATATGGCAAAAATACTGTCATAAACTGTCAAAATGAACGTGGACGCAACGCCATAGGTGTCACAGGAATCTTCGTCCGTGCGGGACAACACACATATGCATGGGGTTTTTCCACGATGTGTATTCAGCATACCGGCTGGCTGTTAATTCAGAAAAGTGACTGTTCGTGTTTTGTATATTTTTGTTTTGTTTAATCAGCTAGTATACGTAGACGACTTGACTCAGTACATCCGAATGTAATTTTTTACGAAGGAATCACTTATTGAAATGTAAAATGAGACTATTCCGTTTTTTATAAATAAAAACATAAGAGTGGCATTCAATTTGAGAAGAGAATTGCGATTTACCTAGAAAAATTGGAAATATCAAAAATATTCTTTGTTGTGGTCAGATATAGCTCACTATACATTATACAAACGAGATTTAAACTCGCTTTTACCAGAAATTCAGGTTTAAATCACTTTTTTAACCATAACAATATAAAACATAAAAATTCATGGTTTTTTTCATGTTGAGACCATAGGTATGCACGGGAAGGGATATGAACACCATTTTGCCTGTATAATATTTTTTCACAGTTGGTGACTGATAGTTGATGACTGTTGAATATATGATTATACCATTAATATTTTTTTGGATTATTGATGGTTGATATATTTTTTGGGCTAGCTTGTTCTCATCGGGAAGGGAACACGAATTTACTAGTAATAATTGAAAATACCAAAGATATTTCTGGCTATGCCCTGAATTTATCCTATATGTTCTTTCACAGACTCTATTAGAACATCAACATCAAAAGGTTTCTTAATATAATCAACGATGTTCCACTTTTCAAACACCTTCTGTTCTTCTTTGAGGTACTTAATGATTGTAAGAAGAATTATCTTTGGATTAGTTTTTTTCTCTTTAAGTTTTTCAAGTATTTCATCGGTTGTTGGTCCTGGCATCATGACATCCAATGTAACTAGGTCAGGTTGAACTATGTCAACCTTTTCAAGGAAATCAATACCATCCGTAGTGGTCTCAGTTTCAAATCCTTCTTCCTGAAGCATCATACTTATCATGTCCAGGTGGTCAGTTTCATCGTCAACAATCAATATCTTCTTCAACTAATTCTCCCTGTCTTCTCCCGATTCTTTTGAAAACATATCCGCACTTTTAAATTGCTTTCTAGATCGTTTATTGGTTTAACTGGCACGGTGAATTTGAAGTTACTTCCTTTCCCTTCTTTGCTTTCAACCCATATTCTTCCTCCATGTGCCATTACAATATAACGGCTGATAGCTAGACCAAGACCTGCACCACCAAACTTCCGATCTACACCTGCGTCAACCTGATAAAACAGGTTAAACACCTTATCCTGTTTATCCTTTGGTATACCTCTCCCATGATCTTGCACTTCAAACAGAACGTCTTCCTTATCTTTTTTAACTTTCACATTGATAATGGAACCATTAGGTGAAAACTTAATAGCATTATTTACAAGGTTCGTTATCACTTGCTTTACCCGTTCGTTATCAATGAATAGTTGAGGAACACCTTCCTCAACATCTGTATGAATCGTTATCTCCTTAAAACCTTCATATGGGTACAGGGATTCAACGGTTTCATCAACTACTTTTTTTATGTCGCTTTTAGTAGAGATGAACTTCATTGTCCCTGATTGCAACCGTGAAATATCAAGAATATCCTCGATGAGTCGATCCAAACGGTTCGCATTCCGCAGGACTACGTCTAGACTTTTCTTTTGCTCTTCAGTGAATTCACCCAGACCTTGTTTCAATAGCATCTGTGCATATCCTTTTATCGTCGTTATTGGCGTCCGTAGTTCATGGGAGGTAATATTGAGAAAAACTGTTTTCAACTCATCCATTTTTCTCAACTGGATATTTTGCTGTTCAATCTTTCTTTTAGAATCGACAAGCTCTTTTGTTCTTTCCTCGACTTTTTTCTCAAGATTTTTTTGTGCTCCTATTAACTTGTCTCTCGATTCTTTCAAATCATGTACCATCTTATTGAAAGAAGAAGCAAGCTCTCCGATCTCATCTTTTGATTTGACGTCTATTTTTGCATTTAAATTACCCCTACCGATATCAAGGGCAACCTTCTTCAACGTAATAACTGGTTTTGTAATTCTTTTTGAGAGATAAATACTGATCATGATAGCCAAGACAATGCATAGTGATATGACAAATGCTGATAGTCTCAGCTCTTGATTTACATCTGCATATGCCTCTTCGACAGGTAATTCAACCACAACTGCCCAATCAGGATTGCCAAGAGGTACATGAGTAGTTACAACATCGTCGCCTCGGATACCTTTCGATATCTCAGACTTGCTTTCATGGATTGATTCATTTTCTCCCGCAAATTCATATACTTCATCCAAATGAAGCAAATTTTCTCCCTTTAAAACACGACTGGTATCACCAAAAGCTATTAGGTTGCCCTCCTTAGTAACTACATAGGCTACACCCGTATCCCCAACCTGTATACTATCTACTAAATCCCACATGAATTTTAGATTCAACTCGGCCACCAATATTCCTTTAAAATCATCAAAGACATCTTTGATCGGAACAGTCATTAATGTCATAGGTTCGCTTGTTACATTATCAATGTATATCGAGCTGATATATTTTTTTTCTTTACTTGCCTCAAGTAATAAATGATCTCCTATCAATTCTGTTAATTTACTAGACGCAAAACTTGATAGACGAGTAACTTTTATTAACTCCTGTCCTTGTGCGTTTAACAAGGCTAACTGCCGAAATGCAGGTTCCAGACCAAGTAGCCTCTCCATGGTCAATTTCTCCTCTTCTTGGCCGGCACTTCCCAGAGCACCAAGTCTAACTCCTCCTTCCAGCTCACTGAATTTCTGCAGAATATAATTATTAACAGCATCCGCAGCCTTTTGAGCAATGAATTGCTGCTGGCCATTAATTACTTTTTCTTGGGTTTGTAACCTGAAATATATATTTAAGCTACTGGAAATTAGTAGAATCACTGCAATTAAGGCTAAAAAAGCTAAAGCTAAAGTAATTGTCAAACCTCTGAGCTTTTTTGTTTTTTTTAACTTATTCTGCATACCCATCCTATCTCAATTCTAGTAGCGTGGTAACATCCGCAAATAGGTATTAGGTAAAGTATTCAACCTTATCTCTCTCAGTAGGTGTCGATGTTACCTACTTACTATCCTGCACTATCTTCCTAGATACAGATATTACCGATAGTTCCAAAGTTTATTGAATTATCTCATCTGCTATACTCAACAAACCTTCACCCACACTAAGACCTAGTTCTTGAGCCAGTTTGTAATTGATCAGCAACTTTGCCTCGGGCGTGGTAACTGGTATGGTGCCAGCTGGGATGCCTCTGAGGACTTTGTCAGCAAGGACTGCAGCTAGCCTGCCCATATCATCAATCTCAATCTCATAACTAAAAATAATACTCTCTCCGATCGTATAAGCTCCAATTCCTCCAATGAGTATTTTGTGTTCGGTCGCAAACTTAGTCATTGCTTCAAGAGCAGGAGACGAGACGGAAGTAGGTTCACCCATTATTGATATACCATCTATGCCAATATCAGCCGATTTATTTCGCGCCTGCAAATCAGCCTTAATCTCTTCCACGGTTGTAACAGAATTTTCTACTAATGTTATATTCATTAGAGAAGATGCATTACGTAACGCATCAAGCGTTGGTGGGATAAAAGGAACATTTGGGTTATAAGTTATATAAACTCGTTTGGCCTGCGGTGCCATTTCATGTAAAAGCTCTAAACGCTTGACGAAAATGTCTGGACCAGGCTCTCGCACACCAGTTATGTTCCCGCCAGGTTGGCGCACACTATCTACAAGGTCATTACCTTCTATTGTAGTGTAGGAGAAAACCACTGGTACGCCTGTCCCTTGGGTAGCTGTCTTGGCTGCTATGGCTACCTCTGTAGGAAAGGTAAATATCAAATCAACCTTATCGTCTAAAAATTTCTTGAGGATTTGCTGCTCTTTATCAGGCTCAAAGTTTGACTTATGTATGTCATAAACAATATTTTTACACTCTATATAGCCTAACTCTGTC
>CAZHIY010000075.1:0-9118 GCA_964533085.1 uncultured Thermoplasmatales archaeon
AAAAGTAATTGAACAGATTTATAATACCTGGTTGATTATTATGGATTATGGGGTTATACGCAAGATTACTGCAGGTGATCTTAAAAGTATTATTGAATTAGAAAGAAAATGCTTCAACAAATATATAGCATATTCTCCAAGACAATTAAAATATCTAATAACATTAGCAAACAGCAATTGTTTAGGAGAAACTATACATGAAAAACTTCGTGGCTTTATTATTGTATTATATAATAAAAGTACAAAAGTTGCAGGAATAGAAACATTAAATGTTGATCCAATGTTTCAAGGGTCTGGAATAGGCAAAAAACTTCTAAAAGCAGCTGAAGAAGATATGTATCCTAGATTTATTAAAAAAATAAGATTAGAGGTTTCAGTAGGTAATAATTCCGCAATTAAGCTATATGAAAGACTAGGTTTTAGGATAATAGCACTACTAAAGGATTATTATAATTATAAGCAGTATAGAACTTTCGATGCTTTTAGAATGGTAAAAGAATTAGAAACATAACCCTAATAGAATTAATTTTTGGAAACCCATTCTTTATTTTTCAATTCACAGTTACCATTTGTATACTTATTGATTAAATCCATCAGTTTATCTCTTAAATGATTAGGGATTAAATTGGGATCACAAGTATTAATGTTAATATGAATTTTTTCAACATGATCAACAGGTTCAACATTGGGAATATTACCTTTTTTACCAATTATATAAAATGATTGGTTTTTTTCATCTTCATCTAATCGGAGATTTGATGGATTAACTCTTTCGGTAAAATTATCAATATCTTCTTTTTTGAAATTCATAATTTGAGGATCAAATTTGTTTGCTAATAAAAAAAGTAAAACACCCATGCATTTTGAACATATTCCACATGGAATAATTTCTTCTTTTTCAAAATGACATGAATGGCATGACCGCTGATGTTTTGCAAGTTCAGGGTAACGTTTAACAAGGATTCTTTCGACAATTAAACCAGATATATTTCTAACTGTTGACCATTGTATTAATCCAGGTATTCTTTTTGAAAACCATTTATTCATAACAATGTCATAGTTTTGATGTTGATCATAAATACCATAATAATGTTTTATTCCAAGATATTTAGGATTTATTCTTAAATCATCAAACTCACTACCGATTAGAAGATTTCCAATTTTATTATCTACGAATATGGGCAATAATAAGAAAACATAAAATGGGAAAATGCAAAGACGAATAGGATAGGTATCTGCCCATATTTTTCTATGATCAGGTCTAATAAATTTTAGATTATCAAGCATAAAAACATAAAACCTATCAATGTTTGTCCAAACACGCTGTGTTTTAGTATCAATACTTTTATGATATCTATATGCAGGAATTGCAGTTCTCCAGTGTCCTCCGGATTCATTAACATATAAAGGATATGTCTTGCATCCAATTTCATTCAGCATACCATAAGTTAATAGACTTTCCTTACCTCCACTAGATAAAACACCACATCTTTTTTTATCCATATCTGATGAAATTACTTTATCATTATATATTTTAGAAGGTTCAATTATAGCTATAGAATTCGCATCGTCAGGTCTTACATCCTCTTCTTTTGGTAGAAACTCTGGAAGAATATAGTTTGCTCTTCTTCTAAGAATCTTATTTACAAAAATATCTCTGCTAAAAATTCTATTTAAGTTATCCAAAATATCATAATCTGATTTACTTATCGGAAATTTCAACTTGAAATTGTTTGAAAATAAACCATAATTTAGAAGTGGTATTGTAAAAGCAAGACGTAACATAGGAAGATGGTCATCTCTTACATTTCTCTCATATTTTAATTTGATACTATAAGCAGATTTATTTCCATCTGTTTTATTTAGAATTACATTTGCCTCAACACTTTTACCATTAATTTTTGGTTCTGATAACTCAATCGAAGAAAAACAAACCATATCAGGCAATTTACCTGGCATTAAGTTCCTCCAATGAATCAACGATTTCTATTACACCTTCACTCAAAGGTTCAGTTACAGGAACATTAAAAATTTTCTTTAGTATTAGTTTTACATTTTTAATATCATCTTTATTCATATTTTCTCTATTTAAACCGATTCCAACTAAAGGTTTCTCAGTAAGCAGTTCAGCTATTTTTACAACCCTTTTTGGATCAGGCATTGGATATTCTGGAAAACCATCCAGATGAAGTCTTTTTGGTGCATCCACTAGAATAAAACCGTCTATTTTACCAGCAGCAAGTATTTCAAAGCCACCTGGAAAAAAAGGATGAACCAAGCTTCCTTGCCCTTCGATAATCATAAAATCTGGTTTAGACTCCTTCCATGAATCAATAATTGCACCCTCTATTCCACCAGATATAAAATCATTAATCATAGCATCAAGTACAATACCATGTGGCCAACCTTGCATCCAACCAGTTTGACCAGTATAAATCATATCAGTCTTTCTTGCTCTTTTTTTCAATTCTTCATTTATCATAACAGCAATAGTTCTCTTACCGATAGCTGAATCAGTTCCAATAATTGCAATACGCTTCGATTTAACATTCTTGATTTCGCCAGTATAAAATCTTTTATGATCACGAAAAATCTTTCTCACATCTGTAATTTTACAACTATTTTTTTCAGCTAGTTTTGAAAACTCAGAATCATCTGATATGAACTGATGCAAACCAGACACAATATCAAGATTTTTTTCAAGTGCCCAAATTACTGCTTTACCATAACCTTGGGGTAAAACACCCCCCTCGGACACTGCTCCAATAATAAAAGTATTTGCATTTACTTTAGCATATGCTCTTTCAAGATCATTATATAGAGGAATATTTCTTTTTATTCCATCTAAAATCTCACCTGCATCACCCTCAGAGATGGTAGTATCAACAACACATTCAATATCAAACCTTTTACTAAATCTAACAAGTCCATGAGCTGTTTTTCCATCGGCACAATTAAAGAGCCTATCTGCATAAACAATAGCACTTTTTTTAACCATTACCTACCTCCACATTAAACCTAAAATTAAGTTGTAATTTACTTTCTCCCAGTCAAAATAATTACATATCGATCACTTGGTAATGGATCTTTTCTATGTCTTTCTAAAAGTGCTATAAGACCAGCAGTTGAGGCAGGAAGTACACTAAGACCTTCTTTCTCCCTTAAAATTTTCGAAAAAGATATCATATTCTTATCACTAGCATAAGCGCCCCATCCACTAGTTTCCCTAATAGCTTCAAGAGCATAATCACCATCAATTGAACGCCAATTGATCAAAGGCTCATTAATAGCAGTTTCGTGAATCTTTTCAGGGGCCAAATCCTCACAATTAGTTAGATTTTTCAAAAAAGCTTGAATAATTGGATTTTTACCAAAGGATGAACCAGCTACAATTCTAGGAATTCTGGATGTTTTTCCACGTCTATAAAGACTTAAAAACCCTTTATATACTCCAGCTAGAGTAGTACCATTAGATACAGGCATAGCTACAACAGCTGGTGCATCGCGCAATTCATCATAAATCTCATATGCTATTTCACCGTAAGCACGAAATTGGATCATAGTATTATCTCCACCAGCGTTGGCATCGTAATACTCTTTTTTATCGGCCATTTCTTGAGAGACCTTTACTGAGTTTTCATAATCTCCAGATACACGAATTATGTTTGCACCATTATCTTGAATTTCTTTAATTCTACTGGTATGATAATTTTCAGGAATATATAACTCACAACCAATACCCGCAATAGATGCAGCAAGAGATATTGCAGCTCCATAATTCCCACAAGTAGCTACAGTTACAGTATCATATCCTCTTCTTAATGCGTCCATAACTTGAGCAAATGCAATACGATCTTTCTGAGTACCAGTTGGAGTTGTACCTTCGAATTTTAAAAAAATTTGACGGAGACCAAATTCACGTTCAATATTTCTAGCACGAGTAAGATTAGTATCACCAATCTCAGAGTCAATAATATCTTCAAAAGCTTCCAATCTTTCTTCTAACAAACGATCTCTATTAGAAGCAATTTTTCTTTGCGATTCAAGTTCAGGAGCTATAGGTGGAAATTGAGATTTGCCACCATCTAAAATATTCTGGATTATTTCTAGCTTTATATCATTAGGTTTTTCTTTATTTGGAGAATTATTATTTTTAAGATCTTGGTCCGAAGGCATAATATTGCCACTAATTAAAATAAGATAAGTATTATAGTCTTATATAAAAATATCGAAAGATGTTAAAAGGTAAGGTATATAGATATAATATTATATTCTGGTCAAAAATTGAAATTAATTAAGATAATTTTTTTAAAATCTTGAACGAAGTGAGATATGGAATCATTCGACTCCCAATACGATTATGACAGTACTATTTTTTCTCCAAATGGAAGACTTTTTCAGGTAGAATATGCCAGAGAAACAATTAAAAAAGGGTCTACCACATTAGCGTTAAAATACAAAGAGGGAGTCCTAATTCTTGCTTATAAAGACATTTCCTCAAAATTAATAGAAATATCTTCAATTGAAAAAATAAATCAAATTGAAAAAAATTATTTATGTGCATTTATCGGTTTATCTGCTGACGCTAAACATTTAATAGAATATACCCAGGATATAGCTGCTAATTATAGACTTTGGTATGATGAACAAATTAGTTTAAAGAATTTAGTTGAGGAAATATGTAGATATATACATTTTTTTACAACTTTTGGAGGGGTAAGACCTTTTGGATTAGTACTACTATTTGCAGGAATTGATTCAACAGGAGTCCATCTATTTGCAACAGATCCGTCAGGTTCGTTTTTAGAGTATAAAGCAATCTGCGAAGGAATAAAAGACGGAAATATAATGAAATATTTAAAAAAGCACTATAATGAAAATTTAACACTTGATCCAGCAATAAAACTTGCTTTCAATTCTATTAAAAAATTTTATAAAAGAAAAATAAACATTGATTGTATTGAAGTTGGAATAATTGATAGAAGCAAAGGCTTTTATAAACTTAATAAATCAAAAATACAAAAAATGATATAATGATTAAAAAAAGCTATAATTCAGAAGCATACAACACAATATCGTTGTTACTTGCTGAAAAAAGAACCTCTCTTGCAATTCTAAGAACGGCGATAGCTATATTTACATTACCTATATCAGTTTTTACGGTACTTATTGCTACATCTAAATACTATGATGTAATGACCTCCCTTCATTTTATCATTCCTTTATTGATAATTTGTATAATGTTGGTAATCTTTGGAGCCTATCTTATCTTTAGATCATTTAAAAAAATTAAGGATATAGATCATAAGATCCAAGAAATTAAAAAACAATACAATATGAAAGATATTTTAGATTCATGCTAAAAATCTATTTTCCTTTTCGCCACAATTTCAAAAATCTAAATAAATCTCTTTTATACCATGTCTTTATATTAGTTGGTAAAACCTCGCTAACATACCTAATATCTTCGATAGAATAAAACGCCTTAGAATTATATTTTTTAACAATTTTAATTACATCCTGAATATTTTGACGATTTACAACTGTAAAAATAATCTTTACCTGCCCATTGGAACCTTCCGCATCTAAAACGGTAAGTCCATAATTAGCTTTTTTTAAAGCATATATCAATTCTTGAGCATCTCTTCTAGTTATTATTCTAACTCCAACTGTTCCTATAGATAATTTTTCCTCTATAACAATTCCAACCAAATTACCTATAGCAAATCCACCAGCATAAAAAATATAATAATACACATTGGTAAGATTCTGTATTATCTGACCAATAGCTAAAAGCCATATTAGAATCTCAAAAAAACCAATAAGTGGTGCAAGATATTTAATTCCCTTTGATACAAATATAATCCTTATTGTGCCAAGGCTAACATCACAAACACGGGCAAAAAATATCAAAATTGGAAGAATAATCCATGCATAAATTTCAGACCCTGAAATATCTATAACATCAATCATTTAATACACTCAAATTTTCTATATAATATAATGAGAGTTATAGAAATGTAATAATATCGATTTTTAAGATTATTCCGCGTTTTCAACGTTTTTTATAAATTTTTTCCTTGATATTAGCTCTCAATACTTATTAACAGGTTTTATGTACAGATATAAACAAAGTGCGATAAAAAATAAGGAAGGTTTTAAATACCACCAAAAAAAAGGAAAAATAAAATATCGGAAAAAGAAAAAATGGAAGAACTTGGAATTTTTTTAAACAAAAGAGAAAATAAAGATGAAGAGCTAGATGAATCTTGGAGAGATGTTGGTTAATAAATACAATGATAGTATGTTGTTTAAAAAAAATTGTTTCATATGCAATAATAGATTATCAAAATCTGAACTAAAAGAATATGAAACAGCCCAAGGAAATAAAATTTTTTGTTGTGAAGAATGCAGCAAATATATCAAGCTAAAAATATGATAATTGAGGGGAAAAATATGGAACAAATTGAATTAATAAAATTCAAAGGAAAAGATTAAGGAGATTAGATAGTAAATATGGTAAGTTATTTAATTGAATTTAGGATATTGGGAAATTTAAGGTGAGGTTTATGAGAGATATAACTAAAAAATTTGGGAGAAATGCAGGAATGATTTGGATTTCACTAAATACAATTGGTCCACAAACTGAATATTCTTTGATTAAAAACACTAAACTATCATTACAAGATTTTTACACAGGAATTGGATGGCTTGCTAGAGAAAATAAAATATATAAGGAGGGAAAATTTTATAATCTTGGGGAGACTAATTTAGTAGATATAATTGGAGGAACTGCAGGAAGAGTTTGGAGGATTCTTGAATCAGAAGGACTGGTTGAAGTGCCTTCAATTGCTAAAAATATAAAAATTAAAATAAATGATGCTTACTCAGCTCTAGGCTGGCTTGCACGAGAAGATAAAATAAAACCTTATTATAAAAATAAACATTTAAAATTTGCATTAAAATAAATTATTATAAATTATGTAACATTTGATTTGATAATATAGCTTTAAAGGAGTTAAAAATAATTAATAAAAATTTATATGCAAAATGTTTGTTTAAGATAACGGGTGCACATGAGTTTTATTGAAGAAATGCTCAACAACATTGAACCTTTTCTTGATACCTTATATTTCTTAATTGCTGTTATTTTTGTATTCATTGTATTTAGTATTATTTTAAAAATTATTAAGAACATTTTACTAAAAAAAGTTACCAGAAAAAAACAGATTTCTAATGTTGTAACATTTCTTAGCTTGCTTAAATTTATATTTGCATTTTTTTTATTTATAGTTATTATTTTTGCTTATTATGGAAGTTGGGGCGATATAGGTTTTGTTGCTGGTCTGTTAACAGTTGCTCTTGGAATGGCATTGCAAAAGCCTATTAGTGGCGTGTTTGCATGGTTAATAATTATTTCTCGAAAACAGTTTAGTATTGGTGATAGGGTAATTATATCAAATATTAAAGGTGATATCACAGATATAACACTAACACATATTCATTTAGAGGAAGTTGGTGGAACAATTGATGGAGAGGAAAAATCCAATAGAACAGTAATTCTACCAACTTCAATTATTTTTGAAAAAGAGATTATCAATTTTAATGAAAAGGACGATATAATTCTTGATGAGGTTACTGTCTCAATTACTTACGAAAGTAATCTTGAAAAAGCAGAAAAAATAATGAATGAGGCAGTTAAAAAAATTATGACACCTCATTGGAATTTTTTTACTAAAAAAAGGCTAATAGGTTCACATATACGTCTTAAAACTAAAGATTCAGGTATAGATATATCGGTTAGATACCATACGGTAGCAATGAAAAGAAATGCTATTGCTACGGATATTATAAGAGAAGTATTAAAAGAAATCAGTAAAACAGATGATGTTGAAATTGCATATCCACATACTCAGGTTTTATTTCCTGAAAACAAACAAGTTAAATAAATTTATTTAATCCCTAAATTGTAAATAATGAAAAAAATTATCTGGATAGATAAAAAATTTAGAAAAAATTCATTGAAATATATCTTTCAATGTTTTCTAGCAACTCTTACCATTCTTGTAGTCTTGATTTTTTTAGATATTCTTAATGAAGCAGCATTAATTACTGCTCTTGGAGCTAGTGCATTTATCGTTTTTACAATGCCAACTCAATATTCTTCTGATCCTAGGCGTCTTATTGGTGGTTATATTGTTGGTTTAATTGTCGGATTTATATTTTATTTTGTCTCACAATCACAAATTAAAAATATATTTGAATTTTCAGATTTAGCAACTTTAGTTATATTTGGTGCTATTGCTATTGGTTTTGCAATTTTTGTTATGGCAGTAACAAATACTGAGCACGCACCTGCTGCAGGTATTGCCCTTGGTCTGGTAATTAATAGGTGGGATTATTTAACTATAATCTTTATTGTGATAGCTATTCTTTGGTTGGCAAGTATTAGATATTTATTAAGAGGATATCTAATGGATCTAATATCACCTCATATTAATCCTCCACAGGAACATAAAAGATAAAAAAATGGTATAAAACAGGGGTTCAGTCCAAATATTTAAATATCAAGTTATTTAGTTTTTAGTTTTTTCTTTATTTTATTAAATATACCTTTAGAACTATTTTTCTGCTCATCTATAATTTTATTTTCCTTAAATGATTCTGAATAAGAATTATCTTCTTTCCGTTCTGATAGTTTGATAATGCTAGAACAAGAAGTACATGCTAGACTTTTTATATTCCAACAATTTTCTTTACAAATCCATCTTCCACAATATGGGCATTGTGTGAGTTTTGATTTCTCAACATCCCCTTTGCATAAATCGCATTCAAAGTAATCAAAAGATATTGAACTCTGTGCTGGTGGCTCACCTTGTTCTTTTACCCTCTTTATTACCTTTATAATTTGTTCTAAATCTCTCTTGCCCATTTTATACCAGAATTGTCTATGCTTCTTTCCATTTAAATCTTTTTCTAAATACATTTAGATGGAGTATGGGGAGGAAAAAATTTAAGTTATGATGTATCTATATATATAAAATGTCCTTTATAGACGATATTGATAGGCTGTTGAAAAATTCTATGGAATAAGAATTTTTAGACAGCATATTCAAAA
>CAZHIY010000076.1:0-8985 GCA_964533085.1 uncultured Thermoplasmatales archaeon
AGTATGTAATCCATCAGCGTTTATATATCCTGGAAGTCTTGAAGAACAACCGATTCCCGAAGCAAATATTACTTTATCCATATCAAGTCCTAGTTCTTCCAAAGCCCAGAAAGTATATTCTAACACTACACCATGACCACAGCCATTACAGAATATTGTAGGCCACATTTCTTCACGGAGAAATTTTTTATTTAATTCATCAGCTGTTTTAATTTCGACCATTTATTTCCCCTCCAAATATTTGTAAAGCTCCATTGGAAGATGCATCTCTCCACCGATTTTTGGGGCTGAAACTACCTCACAATGTTTGCAGGCATACTCACTAACAGGGTGAAATATTTGTCCAAGGTTCATTTCTGGAACAATTATTTTATCAACATTTTTTGCAAGTTTTGTAATGAGTTTATCAGGAAACGGCCAAACAAGTTTAAGACGAAGAAGGCCTACTTTCATACCGTTCTTTCTTCCCATCTCCATAGCAGATTCTGCAGGTCTTGCAGTAGCCCCATATGTAACAAATGCTATGTCTGCATCATCTAAGTTCATCTCCTCAACCATTACAAGTTTATCTGCATCATCACTTATTTTTTCAGTTATTCTTCTTACAAGTCTTTCATGATCAGGTTGTTTATCTGTTGCGGGAAAACCCTTTTCATTATGAGTAAGGCCTGTCACATAGGTACGGTAACCACTACCAAAAGTTGCAAAATCTGGAACCTTACAGTCTTTTCTAGTTTGTGAGTTAGTAAAAGGGATGTAATCTTTTTTATCAATTGTTGCAGTGACTCTTTCAATTAATTTTAAATCTTTCTCGTCAGGAATTACAATACGTTCTCTAAGATGTCCAATTTCTCCATCAGTCATAACACAGGCAGGATTGCGATATTTCTCAGATAGGTTGAATGCCTCAATTGTAAAATCCATACATTCTTGTACGGTACTTGGCGCTAAAGCAAGTGCTTCAACATCTCCATGAGTACCCCATCTGACTTGCATCATATCACCCTGTGCTCCTAGTGTTGGTTGTCCTGTTGATGGACCAGTTCGTTGAACGTTAACTATTACACAGGGCGTTTCGGTCATAACTGCAAAGCCGTAGTTTTCCATCATAAGTGAAAAACCTGGGCCAGAAGTAGCTGTCATGGATTTTGATCCTCCCCAGGCAGCTCCTATTACTGCAGCGATACTTCCAATTTCATCTTCCATCTGGATATATACCCCACCAACTCTTGGGAGCCTTCTTGCCATTCCTTCTGCAACTTCTGATGCAGGAGTTATTGGATATCCACCAAAAAATGAACATCCTGCTAAAAGACCACCGTAAACACAGGCTATATCTCCAAGTATGAACTGTACTTTTTTACCTAGAACTTCTCTTATCCTTTTAGGATCACGTTTATATTTCATTTTGTTTTGCCCCCTACAGGTGTTAGAAGGGTTTTTTTAACAGGTTTTTTTTCTTCTTTATCAGGAAAAACTGTAATAGCAAGGTCTGGACATATTAGTTCACAGAGTCTACAAAAGTTGCATTCGTTTTTTTCTTTTAATTTTGGAGGACGTACTCCTCTACGATTCAACTTATCAGACTCTTCCAGTGCATCCACTGGACATCTATCAATACAGATGTTGCAACCCTTGCACCAGTCTTCTTTAACCTCTATCATCAATACACCATTTAGAATATATCTAATGCTCTAGAAATTGCCATTTCACCTCTATATTCAGGTAGAATTATAGGAGCAGATTTAGCAGATTTAATATTTGCTTGCTCAAGCATTTTGTTATATTTTTCAAGATGATTTAAAGTTAATTTTCCAATCTTTGATTTTTTAATATATTTCGCAGCGTAAATTCCTGCACGTCTACCAAACACATTGAAATCAAGGAGAGAATTCCCCATTAACCGGTTTTTTCCATGGACTCCACCACTTACTTCCCCTGCAGCAAACAAACCAGGTAATCGTGTTTCACATTTTTCATTGATTTCTACGCCACCGTTCTGATAATGAAGAGTTGGATAGACGAGAATTGGTTGCTTTGCCATGTCAATTCCAAAACGCTTGAACTTACGAACCTCTCCTGCAAGTTTTGTTTCAATTGTTCCTTCTCCATGAATTATATCAATCATAGGAGAATCAAGCCAAACACCTGGCATTCCTGTGGGAGTTACTATACCTCTACCGTCTTTACATTCTTTAATAAATGTTGCTGATTCAACGTCACGAGGCTCGAGTGGAAAAACAAAAGGATCCCCATTTTTATTAAGAGGGATTGCTCCAAGTCCTCTAATCTTCTCAGTTGATAGTATTCCAACCAATGGCTCTGGATAAGCATCTCCTGTGGGATGAATTTGGATAGTATCCAGATCTAGAAGATTGGCACCTGCATGATACGCCATAATGAGACCATCACCAGTTGCCCCATAGTGGTTTGTTGTAGGGTAATTTGCCAAATGAAGTCTACCACTTCCGCCAGTTGCCAAGATTGTGGCTTTTGCTCTAATTACATAATACTCCATTGTTTCTAAGTTGAACGCTATTCCGCCAACAACTTGTCCTTTTTCATCCATAAGAAGTTCTGCTACAGGGGCAAATTCTAAAACAGGAAGCTCCAAGTTTCTTGATTGGTCTCTAATATTTCTCATCATCTCCATTCCAGAATAATCCTTACAACTATGCATGCGATTTCTACAAGTTCCTCCACCAGAGAGTTCCTGAAACTCACCATCTTCATGACGATCATACATTATTCCAAGTTGTTCATGCCATGAAATAATTCCGGGGGCATCTAATGCTAAAGCCCTTGCAAGCTCAGGTTTATTTGTAAAATGTCCTCCCCCGAAAATATCAAGATAGTGAAGCGCAGGACTGTCTTCAGGTCTATCAGCAGCCTGAATTCCACCTTGTGCCATCATCGAATTTGCATCACCATGACGTAGTTTAGTAACAATTAAAATTTTATCTTTAGGTACACCAGATTCATAAGCAAATAAAGCAGCAACAGTACCTGCACCGCCTCCTCCAATTATTAACAAATCAACATCATAATCAACTTTACTAAGATCAACATCATTAGGATTAATAACTGTTCTTGCTTCTAGAAGATCCACTATTCCATTATATAAAATGGTTCCCTTATCTATACCAACCTTTAGTTCTCTTTTTGTACCCTTCATATAATCTGGATGATATTTACCCAGAATTTCCTCACGGGCTTTCATAGACATGGGTTTAACATGATGAGCCATGTTTTTTTCTCGTTTTTCTTCCACCAGCTTTATGGACTTCAACATATAATCTGGATATCCCTCTATAACAGTCAATTAATTACCCCCCTGACTTTCCTCTTCTGCCTCGATTTTTCTGTTTTTGTATAACTGCATTATTTCGTTTTTGTTCATTTTAATTAACTTTTCAATTTCACTATCAAACTTTCTATTCTCAATTTCTTTTAGACGATTTGAAAGGTTTTTTGATTTTGTATCAAGATATTTCCCACGCAATCTTCTTGCTAGTTGGGATACATGGTAATGTTTGATATCCGCTGGACATCTCATTGCACAAAGACCACATTGTATGCAATCAAAAGAAATCTCAGCACATTTTGTAATATCGCCTCGAACTGCTCTTTGAATGTATTTCATTACTTCTATATCCTGAGGGCAGGATTTAGTACAGGTGTTACACGAAACACAGCGAGCGATTTCAGGGTAAATTTCCATTATTGTACTCTCTGTTGGTACTATTTTTTCGATATCATATTCTGCTTTTGATGCTGGAACAAATGGAAGTTGAACAAGATACATTTTATCTTCAACAACTTTTTGACATGCTAAATCAAAGCCTAGTTTTTGTTCATCTTCTTTTCTATAGATGGTAGAACAAGCACCGCAAAATCCAGCTCTACATCCACATCCTCTAATATATCTGTAACCAGCATATTCTAAGGCTTTCATTATTGTAAGACCCGTAGGAACTTTGTAGCTTTTACCCATGATAAAAACTTCAACTGTTCCAGCTTTTTCTTCAATATCCTTTGCTTTTGATGCTTTTGGTTTTTCCATTAGGACTTGACCTTCTTTAGCCATAGTTTAATCCCCACAAAATCTAGCAAAATAAATTTAAAATTTACATAGGATACTCTATAAAAACGTCTTATGAGTTCAATACCTCCAGGTATTCCATAATTCCTATGGATTTTTGCCAAGACGGCTCCTCCCATTACGAAAGAATATATGTAACTAATATTTTATATAGTTTTTGGTGAAATTATCATAATAACATTTGATTGTCGTAATTTTACATATTTGGTTAAAAAATTCAATTATTTTGCTCATAATATTATTTTTTCCCATCGTTTTCGTTTAATTGAGAATAAAGTATTTATACACAATGCACATTATTAGTAACATGTATCAATTTGAATTAACAACAAAAGAAAAATTGGTGCTTTTTGGATTGGTAAAATATCCAGAAATGACAGATAAAGAGTTATCTAAGAAACTTGACTTGAAACATTCAACAGTAACATCAATAAGATTACGATTAAAAAAGAATGAATATGTTAGAAAATTAATAATTCCTAAGCTTCAAAGTATGGGTTGTGAGATGTTAGTAGTGATATATTCTCAGTTTAGTTTGTTAATTCCATTACCCGAAAGAATCGAGATTACTGGAAAAGCAATTGAGGTTTTTGATGAAATATTTTTTTCTGTTGGTGAACAAGATAAAGGTTTTTCTTTAAGTCTCTCAAAAGATTATGCAACAATTGGAAGAATAAATGATATCAGAACACAGACATTTGGCGGGCGTGGACTTTTAGAGGAAGAATATCCAAATATGGTGGTTTTTCCTTTTGAAATTAGTAAAATATACCGTTTTTTTAATTTTGCCCATTTATTAAATCATAGTTTTAGTTTAGAACTTGAGCCAGAAGTTGAAATTGAAAGTGTAAACTTTAGTAGCAAAGAAAATGTAATTATTTCGGATACTGAGAAAAATGCATATTGTATGATAATCAGTTATCCTGATTTAGCTGATAGTGAAATTGGTAGAGAATTAGGAGTTTCAAGACATACTATATCACGATTAAGACGAAAATTTGAAAATACTAATCTAATGAGTAAATTGACTATACCAAATTTTGTAAAATTAGGCTTTGAGATTCTAGCATTTTACCATATTAGGTTTGATCCGCGTAATCCTCCAAATATTGATGAAGACGAGGCAGTATCCTTAATGAATGATTCAACAGTGTTTTTTGCTAGTAGAAGATTTGAAGCTGTTATGATATCAATATACAAGAATTACGACCATTATAAAAAAGATGGAATGAAGATCATGCAAGTTTTAAAGGAAAATCAATGGATTGCAGAAGATCCCATGATTCGAACATATAGTCTAAGTACTTTAGCATTTATTAAAGATTTCAAGTTTGCTCCTTTTGCTAGTAAAATCGTTGGTTGTGATTTTTGGGTTAAAAAGCTTATAAATATATGAATTTACATTCAGGTTTCCATGAAACTTTTTGAATATAGGGGGAAGGAACTGTTTGATAAATATGGAATCGCAGTTCCAAATGGTAGGCTAGTTAAGGATAATAAAGATTTTTCTGGTTTGAATTTTCCTTTCGTTCTAAAAGCACAAGTTCCAATAGGTGGTCGTGGTAAAGCTGGTGGTATAAAATCTGCAGAAAATTTGGATGATGCAAAGGATAAGTTTTCAAAAATTATGGGTATGGATATAAAAGGATATAAAGTACGAAAGGTACTTGCTGAAGAAAAAGTGGATATCAAAAAAGAATTGTATTTGAGTATTACACTTGACCGCTCTAAAAGAATGCCTCTTATTATGGCCAGTGGCGAGGGAGGTATGGATATTGAAAGTGTTGCGGATGATAAAATTTTCAAAGAGTGGGTAAATCCTTTGATTGGCATACAACCGTTTCATGTTCGTGGTATCGTATCAAAACTTAGGTTGGAAAAAGAGGAAGGAAAGGAAGTTGCTAAGGTCATTTCAAAAATTTATAAACTTTTTAGAGAATATGATTGTGAACTTGTTGAAATAAATCCTCTTATTATAAAAAAGGATGGAGGAGTTATGGCATTGGATTCAAAAGTAACTATAAATGATGATGCAATGTATCGACACACTGATATCGAACCTGAGGTGGTTGAACTGACTCCTCTTGAAAAAGATGCAAAGGAGAAAGGTATTGCTTTTATTCAACTAGATGGAAACATCGGAGTTATTGCAAATGGTGCAGGTCTAACCATGGCTACTCTTGATGCATTAACAAACTATAGTGGCAAAGGCGGTGTTTTTTTAGACCTTGGGGGAACTGATGATCCTGAAAAGGTTAAGCAAGCATTCAGTCTTATGAAAAAGGCAAAACCAAAAGTTATATTTCTAAATCTATTTGGTGGAATAACCAGATGTGATACTGTTGCAAAAGGTGTAAAAGAGGTAATTTCCAAGGAAGGAATTGACTGTCCGGTTATAACAAGAATAAAGGGTTGTAATGAAGATGAAGCAAAAGATATTTTAAAGGACGCTGGGCTTATCACAGGAACAACACTTCAGGATGCAGCCCAGAAATCTTCTGATCTTGCGAGGTGAATAAAATATGGCGATTTTTGCAGATAAAAGTAATAAGGTTTTAGTTCAGGGTGCAACTGGTCATCAAGGTGTATTTCACATTGGTGCAATGAAAGAGTTTGGAACAAATGTTGTTGCAGGAGTAACCCCTGGTAAAGGCGGTCAAGAGGTAGAAGGTGTCCCTATTTTTAATAACGTTTTTGAGGGTGTTTCTGAAACAGGTGCAAATACTTCTCTTATTTTGGTTCCTGCCCGTTTTGCAAAGGATGCAGTATTTGAGGCACTAGATGCAGGAATTAAAACTCTTGTAGTAATTACTGAAAATATCCCGTTTCATGACGCAATGGACTTTGTCCATTACAGCAAATATAAGGGTGCTGTGTTAATCGGACCAAATTGTCCTGGTATTGCAAGTCCTGGAAAGACAAAGATTGGTATCTTACCCGGCCAGATCTTCAAAGAAGGAAGTGTTGGTGTGGCAAGTCGTAGTGGAACTCTTACCTATGAAATAGTCAATTCTCTCACCGAGAAAGGTATCGGGCAGAGTACCTGTGTTGGACTCGGTGGAGATCCAATCATTGGAACAACATTTATTGATTCACTTGACGCTTTTGAAAAAGATCCCGAGACAAAATCTATTGTTTTGGTTGGTGAGATTGGTGGTACCGCAGAAGAAGAAGCAGCTGAACATATAACAGAATATATTTCTAAACCTGTTTTTGCTTTTATTGCTGGAAGGACTGCTCCACCAGGTAAACGTATGGGTCATGCTGGAGCAATTATTGCCCGTGGGAAAGGAACAGCTGACTCAAAAATTAAAGCGTTTGAAAAAGCTGGTGTAAAAGTAGCTAAGTTTCCAACTGATATTGCCGATTTAGTAGAAGAATAAATCTAGACCTTGTAAACAATAATTGTTTAAAAGATAGTATTTGTAATGTTACAAAATAATTAATTTTGTCTAAAATCAAATTTCATTTAGTATACAAATGTTTACATATACTAAATAACGGTTTTATCTAAAAGATCCCTTTAATTCTATGAATTGCTAGATCAATATTTTCTAGTGTATTTGCATAAGAAAAACGAAGATATCCCTCGCCATAAGGGCCAAAAGCGGTTCCCGGTAAACAGGCCACTCCGGAATTATAAAGTAAATGTTCTGCACATTCTTCCGAAGTGAAACCAGTGTCTTTTATGTTTGGAAAGGCATAGAATGCTCCTCTAGGAAAAAGGCAGTTAAAACCTGGTATTGAGCTAAGACCTCTAACGATTTTATCTCTTTTTTCCTTGAATCTTTTCATCATCTCAGTAATAAAACTTTGGTTTCCAGTAAGTGCCTCAACACCTGCCCACTGAGTGAAATCTGCAGTGCATGACACTGCACTTACAAGAAAATCCTGAAGTCTTTCAGCCATTGATGCAGGTGCAACCATATAACCTAGTCTCCAACCTGTCATAGCAAAATATTTTGAAAAACCATCAAGTAGAACTGATCTTTCTTTTGCCTCGTCTCTTTTTGTTGGAGTAAAATGATCTGCCTCATAAGTCATCTTTGAATATATCTCATCTGAGACAATGAAAATATCGTTTTCTTCCGCTAGTAATGAAATTTCTTCCAGTTCTGATTTTGTAATAACTGATCCTGTTGGATTCTGTGGAGAATTTACTATTATCAATTTTGTCTTATCAGAAATTTTTGATTTGATATCCTCTGGATTCATACGAAACTCATTTTCTTCTAATAGAGGGATAAGAACCTTTTTAGCTCCTAAAAAAGATGAGACCGATCCGTAGGTTGGATAACCTGGATCCTGATATATGACCTCATCACCTGGATTTACAATCGCAAGCATTGAAAAAAATATTCCTGGTTTTAAACCGGGAGTAATAACCACTTGTTCAAGATCGGGTCTGTATCCTCTTGTTTTTTCAACCTCGTCCTGAACAGCTTTTCTAAGTTCTAAAATACCAATTGAAGGAGTATAATGAGTTTTTTTATTTTTAATTGCCTGAATACCTGCTCTAACAATATTTTCTGGTGTTTCCATATCTGGTTCGCCGATTTCAAAATGTATTATGTTTTTACCTTGACGCTCCAACTCTTGAGCCTTTCCAAGTACTTCAAAAGCAGCCTCGCCATAGATTCTTTTTGATGCATTGCTTAATTCTGCCATTTCAAATCACCATTTTTTCAAGGCCAAGTTCCCTTAGTTTATCTGAATTAGGAATTCCTTTTTTACTCCAACCACGAAGAGAATAATATTCTAGAAGACTCTTTTGAAATTCATCTTTTTTAATCATTATTCCTTTTACTGGACCTTTAGTAAATGAATCTTTGAAAATTCTTGCTGGCAGCGTATCATCAGATGGATTATGCCCTTCTCTAAGG
>CAZHIY010000077.1:0-3120 GCA_964533085.1 uncultured Thermoplasmatales archaeon
ACATTCAACCGGTTAGATCATCCCCTTAGGTCAACCTATTTACATAGCAAAAAAAAAAAGAAGAAAAAATTTAGGTGATAAATTGGTAAAAGCACAATTCAATCTAAAACATAAAGAAGTTTTAGACACATTCTTACTTGATATGCCATTTGTAAAATCAGGTAAGATGTATGGTCATCCTGCTTATTATGTTGGAGGAAAGCTTTTTGCATCTCTTTTCATGGAAGGTGTCTGTGTGAAAGTTCCTGAATCATTAAAAAATGAATTATTAGAAAGAAAAGAGATCGTACCTTTCGAGCCTATGGGTCGAAAAATGAGAGAATGGATACTAATAAATAGGAATAAATCAGAGGATTATCTAAAGGATAAAGAAATCTTTGAGAAATCATTAGAATATGTTGCTTCGTTATCAAATATTAAACTAAAGAAAAAATAAATTTTACATTTATTGAATTTATTACTGGCAAAAGTTATAAAATAATCCCAAACAAAAACCGAATACTGATGAAGGGCATGATAAAATTTATTACTATATGGATTTATTAAAGAGTAATTCTTTATGAAAAAACCTATTAATATTAATGGTTGGAAGATCCATCATCATGAGAAACTTATATACAAAACAAATGCAGGCACTCCGATTCTGCGATTGAAATTCTTCCATTATCCTACATACCGTCAAACGGTTCTAATTAATAAACCTCCGGATCAATGTAAGCTAAAAAGTAAGGGACATAATTCTTTCTTTATTTTTCAACATAAAGTTGGCACAAAAGGAATCATTTTATTAGATAGAATTATTACAGTAATTCCTACTCTTTCACATTTTAATATCAATGATAATTGGGGAACCATATCAGCTTTTCCTAAAGTCCTCCAACAAAAATATCAACAGAGTTCAAAATATTGGCCTTTAAATTCAGAAATAATTCAGGATTTTTCCAAAGAAGAATGGTTTAAAACAGATGACCTTTCAGAATGGGCAAAATCAATCTATTATTTTATCAAACATAGTATTAAACATCGTGAAAAACAAGAAAAAAGATTAGGAGCTGATCAAGCTTTTCTTACAAGAACTGGGGATTGCGACGAATTTACAGATCTTTTTATTACATTAGCTAGAATGCGTGGGATCCCTTGTCGAAGATTGACTGGATATTTCATTAAACAAAAGAAGACAAATGCTGAAGCACATGCATGGGGAGAAATTCTTTCACCTTTAATGGGATGGATACCCATTGATATTGCATTAAATAATATTGGAAATCATTCTATTAATTATGTTGTTTTAAAAATTGAAGAATTTAATCCTGCTCTTTCGGATTATCAAATAAAAACAATACATTCTAGTAAAGTTCACTATAAATGGGAATTACCTGATCCCCTCTTTACTTTTATAGAGTAGGGTATATCCTTATTAGTTTATAAGTTGTTTAACATAATTGTTCTGCTGTTTTGAAATCAGTGAGGTCTTTTAAAAAGAAAAATATTTAATTTATTCAATAAAATACTCGAATTGTAATTTTTTAACATATAAAAATAAACAACTATGCCTCTTTTGAGTTTAATACAAAATTTTTAAAACAACATATATTAAATCGATACAAATGATAATTTTCTAGAAGGAACTGTTTTACAACCTATCATAATTCTAAATTTTCATCTTTTTAAATGCATAAGTGCCAATTAAAATCATTATTATAGAAAAAATGCAAATTATTAGAAAATCATATCCAATACTAAATCTTGAGATGCCAATTAGGACTCCCCTAATACCATCCACTGCATATGTCACTGGATTAACCAATATGAACGGTGCTAACCATGACGGTAAATTATTTATTGGAAAAAGTGCCCCTGATAAAAAAAACATAGGGAAAATAACAAAACTGATAATCAGTTGAAAACCTTCAGGGCTTTCCATCTGAGAACCAATTATAAGTCCAATACTAACAAGCCCAATTGTTGTAATATACAAAAAGACAATGGTTATAATTATTGTGAAAACATTAAAATTTATCCCACTCATAATCCCAGTTACAATAAAAACCATACCAATTGTTAACAAAATAATAATTTGAATCAATGTATCTGTAGACCCACCAAATATCTTACCAACAAATATAGATGTTCTTTTCATAGGTGCAACAAGTACTTCTTTCATGAAATCTATTTTTTTATCCCAGACTATATAAACCCCAAAAAAAATAGAAGAAAATAATGCTGTTTGAATTAGAATACCTGGATAAATAAATGTTTGATAATTTATATCACCAAATGAGACAGATGCACCAAGGCCTCCACCAATAATAAAGAACCATAGCAAAGGATTGATAATCGATGAGATAACTCTCGATCGTTCTCTTGAAAATACCTTTAGTTCTCGATACCATAGCGCATAAATACCTTTTAATTCACCCATTATTCGACCTCATATGCATAGCCTTCTCAGCCCATCCGCCCTCTGGAGAACTCTCCCGAATTCCTCGACCAGTATAATATAAAAATACATCATCAAGTGTTGGTGTTCGAATCTCTACTGAATCAACTTTACCAATTATATTTAAAATTTCTTGTAAATTTAAATTAGCATCATCAACAGTTAAACAGAATTCACCATCACAATTAGTTACATCTTTTACATAAGTTAATTTTTTTAATTTGTCGATATCGAGTTTCCCAGCCTTTATTCGAATAATATCTCCGCCTAAATCTTTTTTTAACTTTTTTGGAGAACCAATTACAATAATTTTACCGTTATCTATGATTGCTAAACGGTCACATAATTTATCTGCCTCATCCATATAATGAGTGGTTAGAATAATTGTAATATTTTTTTCCTTGGATAATTTCTCTATGTATTTCCAGATATATTCACGCGATTGAGGATCAAGCCCGAGAGTTGGTTCATCTAAAAATAACACCTTTGGATGATGCATAAGTCCTCTAGCAAGTTCTAGCCTTCTTCTCATACCGCCTGAGTATTTTTTTACTAAATCATCTTTCCTATTTATGAGGTCAACCAATTCAAGAACTTCGGTAATTCTTTGTTCCCTTAAATCATCCGGCATATCATATAGCCATCCATGAAGCTTTAAATTTTCATAACCAGTTAATATT
>CAZHIY010000077.1:3130-8859 GCA_964533085.1 uncultured Thermoplasmatales archaeon
CTAACCATATCAGGTTGTTTAATAATATCAAAATTATTAATAGTTGCAGTACCTGACGTTGGTGGTTTAAGTGTAGTTAACATTAGCAGTGTCGTGGTTTTTCCTGCTCCGTTTGGCCCGAGTAATGCAAATATCTCTCCCTCGTTTATCTGTAGATTTATATTATCAACCGCAGTTATTTTTTCAAATTTCTTTGTTAAATTTTCAATATTAATCATCAAAGTCCCACAAGTATTTATGTTATAATAATTGTATCGATATTCATTAATCATATATTTAAAATGGTTCCATAAATCTTCTAGGTGGTGCACTCTTAAATATATAATTGAGAGATGGTTCCAAACATCACCTACATCCTCAATTTTTTATTCAGATGCAGGCGTTTTAAAATTTAACCGATTATTTTTTTGTTTCCATTTAGCCCATAATACTAGAAATGTTGGAAGAATAAACACCGATGCTAAGAAGCTGTATAGGATAGTTAGAGCAGTTATACCTCCAAATTGCTGTAAAGGTGGCATTAAGGAAAACACGAGTAAACCGAAACCAGAAATAGTTGTAGCTGCAGCTCCAAATAATGCAGTGCCTGTGTGAATAACTGTACTTCTGCATGCATCATCAATATATGCAGTGGTTGAGTTTGGTTTAATAAATGTGACTTTTCCTATGGTAGAACATGCCGGACAAGTAACCTTTAAAACTACACCAGGTCTACCAATAACTTTTCCAATTTTACCACACTTTGGGCATTGTACTATCCTTTGAATCGAAACATTACTTTTTAAATTATAGTTTTTAATATCTTCAAGGAACCTATGAGTAATATGTATTCCATAAGTTATTCCCAGACCGATTGTTAAAGATGCAATCGTAATAGTCATCATATTAAGTGGGATATTAACTAAATACATTGTTCCCAGAGTCCATGCAACGCAAAATATTACAGGCATTATTGTTAGTAACCCAAGAATCAAAGATCGCCATTTATACCAAAATACAATAGTCAAAACAATAAAAGATGAAATAATCGTGATAAATAATGAACGAATTTGGCTTTGATTTAATGAATCCATGATGACTTTTGTTAAAATTGGTCCACCTGTTACTATTGATTTATCTGCACTATTATCCAATGCTTTCTTATCTTTTCTTAAATCGCTATATAGTGTTTCAACTGCATCATTGTCATTGCTATCTACATTAATAGAAATTCGTAAAACCGTGCTGTCATAATTATTATCAGTTTTATGTAAAATATATTGTACAGCCTTTATCGATTTTGTATTTGAATAAAGCCAATTATACAAACTAGCTATATCTTCTTTTGTGGCATCTTGATTTGGTATACCATCACTTGTCATAAAATTATAATACATAATTTCAAAATCTGGGTCGTAACTTGCATCCTGAACTCCATAAAGGGTTGTATTTGTTGCCCAATCTTTCATAACCGATAAAATTGACCGAACATCAGGTTCATCTGCTTTTTTTATTACTGATTCATCATCCTTCATGTTATTTATTGTTTGACCTATGTCTCTTAATACAACTGGATCAGCAATATTACCATTAACTAAAATATTAACCTCATCTGCCACCCCACCACTAATTCCAAATTCAGTCATCATATAGTCTAAATCTTTTGAAATCTCTAAATCATCTGGAAGAAAATCCTCAAAATTAAAGGTAGTTTCTAATTGTAATGCTAATCCTATAGCACCAATTGTAATCAAAGATACTACAATAATAACAAGTACCGCATGATGCTCCGCTGCTATAGCTCCGCTACTCATTGTTTTATCAAGAACACGCACACCAACGCTTTTTATCTTTCCGCTTCTGTTTTCAGAATCATTATTATTTGATTCTTTATCCATTTTTTTTCCCTTTTTCAGTCTTTGGTTGTCCCTAAGTTGTTTACATGCTGGAACAAAAGTTGTCATAGTAACAAAGCTTCCAATAATCCCAATAGCAGCTAACACTCCAAATTGTCCGAGGAGACTAATTGGGGAAGCAATATTAGACATAAATGATACTACTGTTGTAACTGTAGCAAGTAGTAAAGCCATTCCAACAGATGCGATGGTTAAAACTATTGAATGATTAATTTTTTTACCGCTTCTAATTTCTTCGCGGTATCTCATTGTAATATGTATTCCATAATCTATTCCAAGACCTACAATTAAGATAGGTACAGCTGTTGTCATAGGATTAAAACTATAGCCCAATGCAGATCCAAAACCATAAACCCATATTATCGCAAAACCTAATGCAATAAGACTAAACATCATATCTATAACGCTTCTATAGATGATTGCTAAAATAATTATAACCAATGTGAAAGCAAGTGGTAGAAGAATTGCCATAGAAGCATTATTCGCTTCCATGATTTCATCCATAATTATACTTGAACCCATAACAGTCATCACTGTGTATTCTAGTTTAGTATCTTTTACAATTTCGTCCATCCTTTTCTCTGCTTCGGAGGAATCTGATTGTCCTATAATACCATTTGAAGAACCACCAGATGAGGGATTTAAATTAATAATAATTATTGAGGCCTTTGCTTTTAATTCACCATTGATCGGATCAAAATCCTTTGTTAAAAACATTGAAAAAATAACCTTTACTTCAATTGGCGTTTCGTCTGAGCTTAAAATCCCGGTTATAAGTTGTTTTATTTCTTGATCATTCATACTTTGTATCACAAAAATCTTCTGATCCATCGTAGGAACTGTAATATTTTGCTGCAGTAAAGCCATTTGAGCAACAATATCTGCAACAGAGTTAACATTAACAGACGGCATCTCAGGTATTTCCAGATTAGGTATAATTGTTGAATCCTCAATAATTGCCTTCTCGATTTGAAGAATTTCAACAAGATTATCTGAAGTTAAAACATCACCATCTTTTGATTTTACTAGTATTGATACACTAGATGTTGTCGTATAATCAATTGATATCTCATCAGAAGCTATTGCAATTTCCATATCTGGCATAAATGATTCTTCTGAAAACTCTTGTTCGATTCCAAATATTTGTATAGAGCCTATTGCAATCAAAGTCATTAAAATAATTATTACAATTATTAACTTGGGATATTTTGAAACTATTTTTCCATATCTATCCATTATCATATTTTTACCTCTTATTAATAAATTAAAAATTATCTTTAATCCAGTTCTTTTAAAACATTTGATAAAGCTTTCATTCCTCTCAATAATGCTTCAGCATCTTGATCGTTTATTTTTTCCAAAATTTTTGAAAAAGATAAAAATAACTCCTTTTTTATGTTTTCAAAAACTTTTTTTCCATTATCTGTTATTCTAATCCTCATTATTCTACGATCATTTTCATCATTGATCCGTTCAACAAATCCTTTTTTTACCAAAGTTTCTACAATTCTTGTTGCATCTGGTGGAGAAACTGAAAGGAAATTTGCAATGTCACTAGTTTTACAATTATCATTATGTTTGACAAAATGAAGGGTCATTAGTTGAACTCCTGTAATTCCAAACTTATTGCCCACATTAGTTCTGTCAGGTGCAAATTTTTTCATCTCTTGTGGCAATGTTTGAAACATTTCCATTAATTCTTTTACATAAGTGACCATAATCCCCCCGCAAACAGTTGCATATATAATTATTTTACTGTATTAACTATTAATAGTGATAATAAAAAATTATTAGTGAATCTAATCTTTGGTCAATGTTTGCGATTTGGACATAGTGCTATCCAGCATAATATCAGGTTGATAAGTAAACACAAGAATGGTAAATATAGCAATACAAAACTATATAAGTAATATAAGCTGATATAGTGTCAGAAGGAAATAGAAACTTGAGTATCCGTTTCTAAAGAGTAAAATGGATTTGATTTTTTATTTTTTTCAGATTAATTAGATCTAAGTGTAAACTAAGGTGAAGTCAACATGGGACAAGGTAAAAGAAGAAATAAACGTAATAATGAAAACAAAAAAGAAAAAAAAGTAATTAGATGCAATGCTCTAAATCGACCGGTATACGAATATGAGGTTTGCTCTCAATTTAGTTTAAAAATTAGTTCAAATAATCAGAAGAATTGTGTAAATTGCGCACATTCATTTTGATATATTAATCTGTATTAATATTTGGTGAATTTATATGAAAGGAATTGTCAATTGGTACAGCGACAGAAGAAAGATAGGGTTAATTGAAGGGCAAAATGGACAAAGTGTTATGGTCTATGAAAAGGACATACCATTTTTAACAATTCTTCATGCTGGTGATAATGTAGAATATGCTGAAAAAAAAACAGCTGATGGAATAAAAGCAACTAAAATAAAAGAGATAATAAAATAAAAATTATTTTTAAATAAAAAGGATTGAAAGGTGAAAAAATGAATTTTAAAAATCTTAATATTGATCATAAATTATATGAAAAAATTAAAGAGTTTGGATTTGAAGATTTAACTGAGATCCAGAATAAGTGTATCCCTGAGATACAAAATGGAAAGGATGTAGTAGGCCAAGCTGAAACAGGTTCAGGAAAAACTCTAGCTTTTTGTCTACCTATTTTAAATAAAATTCAAAAATATAAGGGCTTACAGGTACTTGTTTTAACTCCAACTAGGGAACTATGTGTTCAAGTGACTGATGTTTTCCAAGATTTCGGCAGAAGCCTTGGGATTAAAACAACTAGTATATACGGAGGTGTAAGTATTGGACCTCAAATAAGAAATATCCCTACCTCCCACATAGTAGTTGGAACACCAGGAAGAATGCTTGATCATATAAACAGGAGAACTATAGATTTAAAAAATATTAGATTTCTTGTACTTGATGAGACAGATAAGATGCTTGAAATGGGTTTTATTGAGGATGTTGAAAGGATTATATTTAATACTCCAAGGGATAGACAAACCCTAATGTTTAGTGCAACCATTTCAGAAGAAATATACAAAATTGCAAGAAAACATCTAAAAAATCCATTGATGTTCAGAACAAAACAACTTGTAGATACAGAAAAACTAAATCAAAAATATTATGATATATACAACCAGAATGACAAGTTTTCTCTACTAGTACATTTACTTAAAAGCTCAACACCAGGTCTTGCAATTGTGTTTTGTGGGACAAGGAAAGAAACAGATATTGTAGCAAAAAATCTTCGAAAGCAAGGAATAAATGCTTCTGAAATACATGGTGGAATGAACCAAAACAAAAGATCGAAATCACTTGATAGCTTAAAAAGGCAAACAACAGAAGTACTTGTTGCAACTGATGTAGCCGCAAGAGGTCTTGATATAAAAAACGTTTCACATGTCTATAATTATGATGTGCCAAAAACTCCTAAAGAATATATTCATCGAATAGGTCGAACTGCAAGAGCTGGCGAAAATGGAGTTGCAGTAACACTACTCACAAGTCGAGATCATGATAATTTTAGAAGGGTTCAGAGCGATGAAAAGCTCAGAATAATGCAAGCAGATTTTCCAGAATTTAATAAAGTACCTTTCTTTAGAGGATATAACAGGAGAAGAAAACAATATTTTAGGACATCATAATCAAATTTATCATAAAAAGTTTAGTTGAGATTATTACATATATATCTCAGAAATCTAAATTTTTTGAAAAACATTGCATTTTTTAGCATTTCTCTCAACTCTTATCGTAATTTTCGGATTTCATTTATTGTATTTGTTTAGCTCCAGGAAAGACACAGTTCACGTCTGAGCAAATTCTCTAACT